>JAUSBC010000010.1 GCA_030652215.1 Sideroxyarcus sp. | reverse complement strand
CTGGAAGACCTCAAGTGCCCGCCGATCTTCAAGGACATCTCCGAATTTCCGCGCGGCATGGTGCTGGTGACCGGCCCCACCGGTTCCGGTAAATCCACCACGCTCGCCGCGATGGTGAACCACATCAACGAAAACGAAATGGGCCACATCCTGACGGTGGAAGACCCGATCGAATTCGTGCATGAATCCAAGAAGTCGCTGATCAACCAGCGCGAAGTCGGCCCGCACACACTGTCATTCAACAACGCGCTGCGTTCCGCATTGCGCGAAGACCCGGACGTGATTCTGGTGGGCGAAATGCGCGACCTGGAAACCATCCGTCTGGCGATGACTGCCGCTGAAACCGGCCACCTCGTGTTCGGCACGCTACACACCAGCTCTGCGGCCAAGACCATTGACCGTATCATCGACGTATTCCCGGCAGACGAAAAAGAAATGGTGCGCGCGATGCTGTCCGAATCGCTGCGCGCGGTGATTTCGCAGACGCTGCTCAAGACCAAGGACGGTGCAGGCCGCGTGGCAGCGCACGAGATCATGATCTGTACCCCCGCCATCCGCAACCTGATCCGCGAAGCGAAAGTGCCGCAGATGTATTCCGCCATCCAGACCGGCGGCAACATCGGCATGCAGACGCTGGACCAGAACCTGAGCGAGATGGTTAAGCGCAACATTGTGTCCTCCGCCGAAGCCCGCACCAAGGCTGCGAACAAGGACCTCTTTCCGGGTTAATCCTCGTCAATCAAGCAGCGATATTGCTTTAGGAGTTCATCATGGAACGCGATCAGGCGACCGAGTTAGTCCACAATCTTTTGCGGGGCCTGGTCTCGCAGAATGCCTCCGACCTGTTTATCACTTCCGGCTTTCCGCCCGCCTTCAAGATCGACGGCAGGATGACACCAGTCTCCAGCCAGGCTCTCACGTCGCAACACACGCAGGAACTGGCGCGCAGCATCATGAACGACCGCCAGGCCGCCGAATTCGAATCCACACACGAATGCAACTTCGCCATCAGCCCGCCCGGCATTGGCCGTTTCCGCGTCAACGTGTTCCTGCAACAGCAGCGCGTCGGCATGGTGCTGCGTACCATCACCACCAAGATCCCGACATTTGAAGAACTCGGACTGCCGGCCGTTCTGCGGGACGTGGTCATGACCAAACGCGGACTGGTGATCCTGGTCGGCGGAACCGGCTCCGGCAAATCGTCCTCCCTGGCCGCGATGCTGGGCCACCGCAACCACAACAGCCAGGGCCACATCATCACCATCGAAGACCCGGTGGAGTACGTGCACGACCACGACAAGTGCATCGTCACCCACCGCGAAGTGGGCGTGGACACCAACGACTGGCATGCCGCGCTGAAGAACACCCTGCGCCAGGCGCCGGACGTGATCCTGATCGGCGAAATCCGCGACCGCGAGACCATGGAATATGCCGTGGCCTTCGCCGAAACCGGCCACCTGTGCATGGCCACGCTGCACGCCAACAGCGCCAACCAGGCGCTGGACCGCATCATCAACTTCTTCCCGGAAGACCGCCGCGAACAATTGCTGATGGACCTGTCGCTCAACATCAAGGCACTCATCTCGCAGCGCCTGATTCCCAAGCGCGACGGCAAGGGCCGCTCCGCCGCCTTCGAAATCCTGCTCAACTCGCCGCTGATCGCCGACCTGATCTTCAAGGGCAACGTGCACGAGATCAAGGAAGTCATGGCCAAATCGCGCGAGCTCGGCATGCAGACCTTCGACCAGGCGCTGTTCATCCTGCACGAGGCGGGCGCCATCAGTTACGAAGAGGCACTCAAGAATGCGGACTCGGTCAACGACCTGCGCTTGAAGATCAAGCTGGAAGGACAGGCTACCAAAGATAGGGATGTGATGAGTGGGTTGGATAATTTGAAGATGACCTGACCACCGGGTGGCCGCGCCGGCCGAGGTGCCGGTGTGGATAGACGGATTGCCTCTGCTGCGACGCAGAATCTCTAAGCCGCCTGCACGTCCTGCAGTTACCTCATAGTCAAAACCAACACCGTCGGGGGTAGCCCGACAGCTAGTCACTTTTTCTTGTCTCGCCAAGAAAAAGTAACCCAAAAGAAGGCGACCCCAATCCGCCATCCCTTCGGGATTCCCTGCGTTGCTCGGCAGGTCAGGCGGCTGCGGAACTCGCGCTACGCGCTCAGACAGTCCTCGCCGACACCCCCTGACCTGCCTCCGCTACTCGGTGGCGGACGAGGGGAGGGTAAAGCGAAAACCAAAAACCAAATTCAAAAACAAAACCCCAAACCCGTAGGTGGGCGCAAAGCGCCCACCTACACACCAAAAAAGAACGTGGGCACGAGTGCCCACACAAAGCCGCCTTTGACTCTTCATCCCCTGTGCGCCGCCTCGATATTTCGCCAGCAAGCGGGGATTTAGGCGAGCACTGTCTGAGCTCCGCGGCAGGGCACGTTTTGTGTGCCCTGCTAGGGCGAGTTGCGCAGCCCCGCTTGTTGGCGAAATATCGAGGGAACCCCGCAGGGGCGGCGCGCTGGGGTCGCCTTCTTTTTGGTTACTTTTTCTTGGCGAGACAAGAAAAAGTGACTAGCTGTCGGGCTACCCCCGACGGTGTTGGTTTTCGGAACGTTCATGCTTCGACAAGCTCAGCACGAACGGCTGTAGTCGCGGGCCTCGCCCACCCCCTCACCGATACAACGCCGGAAACTGTTTCTTCAACTGATCCAGCTTCGGCATGTCGTGAATAACGATATACGGCTGGTAGGGATGCAATGCCAGATAGTTCTGGTGATATTCCTCGGCCGGATAGAACTGCTGCAACGGTACGAGCTGCGTCACGATGGGGGCGGAGTAGGTGCGCGCAGCGGTGAGTTGTTGTATGTGGCTTTGCGCGGCCTGCTGTTGCTCCGCGTTGACGTAGAAAATCGCCGAGCGGTATTGCGTGCCGACGTCCGGTCCCTGGCGGTTTAATTGCGTGGGGTTGTGCGCGACGCTGAAGAACACCTCCAAGAGTTGCCGGTAGGTGACTTTCGACGGATCGAACACCACCCGCACCGATTCCGCATGTCCGGTTTTGCCCTCGCTCACCAATTCGTAATTCGCCGTGGCTGCGTCGCCGCCTGCATAGCCCGACACGACATTCGACACGCCTTTGACGTGCTTGAACACCGCATCCACGCCCCAGAAACAGCCTCCAGCGAACACCGCCGTCTGTTCGTTCGTGGCCGCGCCAGCTGTGGATAACGCGCCCAAGCTGACTGCAAACAGCGCGCTGCCGATAATGTGCTTGATGGTACGCATAATGTGCTCCTCGTGATTAGCCGAAGGTGAAGGCGAAGGCCTGTGCCCCGGGGTCCAGAAACCGGATGCGGAAAGTTCTATCCTTGATCTCGCCGCTTTGCCGGATCAGTTGATACAAGCGCTGCTCGCGGATCACGCCGTTGCCATCCGCATCTGTGTCCGTGCCGTGGTGTTTGCCGGGCGCAACGCCGTCCAGCGTGACCTTGTAGCGCACCGGCTTGCCGTCTTTCGATCCCAATACCAGATGCAGGTCGCGCCCACGGAAGCGATAGGTGATCGCGCCGCCAGCCGCTTCCAGCGTGGCCGATTCCTCGCCGACTTCCCAGCTTCCGCCCAGCGCCCACTGATCCGGCTGCAGCACCCTCGGCGCTGTGTATTTGGCGGGCTGGTCGTAGCGCACCGCTTCGGGTGAAGCCAGGTTTTCCTGCCGCGCATAGCCCAGGTACGTTTCGGGCGAGCGATCCATATCTGCTGCGGCGGCCGTGGCCCCCGCCCCGCTCACTTGCACGAGCTCTTCATTCAGCGCCAGATCGCCGCGCGCCTCCTTGAGCAGGGCCTGGATCATCTGCTCGGTTTCCGCATAAGCACCTTCGCCGAAATGCTGGTGGCGAATATTTCCCTGCGCGTCCAGCAGATAATGCGCGGGCCAGTATTCGTTGCGGTAGGCATTCCAGATCGCGTACTTGTTGTCGACTGCAACCGGGTAGGCGATGCCCAGTTCGCGCACCGCGCGCTCCACATTCGCGAGGTCTTTTTCGAAGATGAATTCCGGCGCATGCACGCCGATAATCACCAGACCCTGCGCGCGATATTTTTCGTCCCACGCTTTCAGGTAGGGCATGGTGCGCAGGCAGTTAATGCAGGAATAAGTCCAGAAATCCACCAACACCACTTTGCCGCGCAGCATCGCGTCATCCAGCGGCGGCGAATTGATCCAGTGCGTTGCGCCAACCAGTGGCGGGGCTATGCGCCCCTCCGCCTTGCCGGCACGCTGCCCGAAACGCTCGATCAATTGCTGCTCGGTCGACGCCGTGTTGGGCGTGGCGAACTGCGCGAGGAAGCGCGTATCCCAACCGAGCGCGATGACGACAACACCCGCCACCACCGCAACACCCAGCGCGCGCCGCACCCATTCTTCGACGCCGAAGCTGCGTTTCATCCACGCCACCACGCGCCCGCTGGCCAGCAATGCCACCGCCAGCGACGAGGCCGCGCCCGCCGCGAACGCCAGCAGCAGCGACGCGCTGTAAAGATTCGCGCCCTGCAACGCCGCACCGGCCAGCACCAATCCCAGAATCGGCCCCGCGCACGGCGCCCACAAAAAGCCGACGGCGACGCCCAGCAGCAACGATCCCCTGATGCTGCCCTGCCGGTCGGCACGTTCCTGCAAACGCCCGCCCAGCAGCACGAAGGGTCGCATCAGGCGTTCCGACCAGGACGGGAAGATCAGCGCCAGACCCAGCACCAGCAACACCAGCATCGCCGCATAGCGCCCATACTGGTTCACCTCGACCAGCCACGCCCCGCCCACTGCGGCCAGGCTGGCGAGCACAGTGAATGTCGCGGCCATGCCGAACAGGATGGGCAGCCCGGAGCGGCGGAACGACTGGTCCGAGCGCGCGAAGACGAAGGGCAACACCGGCAGCACGCAGGGGCTGAAGATGGTGAGTACGCCGCCCAGGTAGGCGAGCAGGAAGATCAGCATAGCGATTCCTCTATTTTGGATTCAAAAAACAATTGCAGTCGTAAGATGGGTGGAGCGCAGCGATACCCATCGAATTCATACAATGGAAAAACATGATGGGTATCGCTGCGCTCCACCCATCCTACGATCCCACGATGCTCTTCCGTGCGAATGAATTCGCACCTACCAAACAACCGACGGGACGTCGGCTCCCATTACTTCGGCTTCGGCACAAACCGCAGCGCCACCATGTTCATGCAATAGCGCAACCCTGTCGGCTCCGGGCCGTCGTCGAACACGTGGCCCAGATGCGCATCGCACAGCGTGCAGCGCACTTCGGTGCGCGTCATGCCGAACATGCGGTCTTCGATGTTGCGCACGTTTTCCGGCGCGATGGGTTGCCAGAAGCTGGGCCAGCCGGTGCCGGAATCATATTTGGTGGCGGCATCGAACAGCGCGTTGTCGCAGCACACGCAACGGTACAGGCCCGGGTCGTGCCGGTCGTGGCCGGGCTGCGAATATGCGCGTTCCGTTCCCTGCCGGCGCGTCACTTCGTACGCCAGCGGCGACAGGCGTTTTAGCCACTCGGCATCCTTGCGCACCTTGGGCAGCGTGACGCGCCCCAGCAACTTGCCGTCATCCGAAAACTGCACGACGGTCACCACACCGTCGACAGGCGACGTGACGCCAAGCGCGCGCGCCGAATAGGCCAGGGCCATGCCGGATATAGCCATCAGGAATTCTCTGCGTTGCATTGTGTTCTCCCGCGAAGCCGGATTGTTACCGGCAATAAAAAGATGTCATTTCCGCGCCAACGGGCAGCCCGATTATCCTAAGCGCCCCCGGCGCGGCTTGTGACATCACTTAATCATCCCTCAAGTTGATATTCCTGAAGTCTCTTCTGATGAAATTGTTAAACAGGAAGGGGTTATTTCTTCTGAAGAGGAATCCGTCATTCTCGAATTCGTCGTCGTCCCCGAAAAAGAACCTGTCATCGAAAAAGAACCGATCATCGTCTCTCTTGAAATCATCATTCTTGAAGTCCGGCCGCCTGGAATCGTCTTTCTTCAGGTCGGCCACCATAAACGTGTCCTTGCTCGTCGCATTGACGTCCGTCGCCACAGCATTGCCAGCGAAGACGGCGAGGCAGAGACTCAGCAACACCGCATTAGTCTTGCTCATTTGAATCTCCTTGGCTATTTGAGTTAGTGGCGCAAGCAGGCGGTGTTTACAGCTACCGCCGGCACCAACCCCTTGCGCTACTATGTTCGTGCAATGCCGGAAAATAGTTACATCGCAAAGCACGAACCCCGAATGACAATTCAAAGCAAAACTGCTGAAGCTTTGATGCGGCGTTCCCTGACCGGCGAACGGAACGTCTGTGCCACTCGCCTGCATAAGACATCGCGCGTGCCATAGCCGTTCCTGCAAAACGGCGGGTGGATTCGGCATTCGATGCCGCCCGCTTGCAGTCTCACATGCCCTTGCCCATCGCGCCATCCTTCTTCATGGCGTCCTTCTTCATGGCATCTTTCTTCATAACATCTTTCTTCATAGCGTCTTTGCCCATGTCGTCGGAATGCATGGCATCCTTCTTGTCCATGTGGTCCTTGCTCATTGCTTCCTTCTTCATGCTGTCCTTGCTCATGGCACCGTGGTCCGCCGGCATGGGCTCCATGGCCAGCGCGAGACCGCTGCTTGCAGCCAGACAAAACGAGAGCACGAGTGTCGAAATTTTGATCATTTGAATCTCCTTAGATTGGTGGCATCATCGCAAATGGTTCGATGCTGCGAATACAGCATCACAAAGCATCCGCGCCACTATGTTCGGGCGGCTCCGGAAAAAGGTTACACAGGGAATCGGATGGCAGAGCAGAACGACGATCTTGAAGCGCTGATGCGCCTGTCCCTGGCCGGAGACCAACGCGCCTACGCCACGCTGCTGCGGGAGACGACGCGCCTGCTACGGCCTTTCCTGTCGAGGCGTTTGCGGTTTTCCAACGAAGTGGACGACCTGCTGCAGGAAATCCTGCTTTCCATCCACAAGGCTCGCCACACCTACGACGGCAAGCGCCCCTACAAACCGTGGGCGTATGCCATCGCCAAGTTCAGATTGCTCGATTACTTGCGCGCGCATTACTCGGACCAGTTGCGCCACGCCGTCGATTTCGACGATCTCGAAGAAAATTTGCACGAACCTGTAACCGAAACCGGCATGAGCTACGAATCTATCAGCGGGGAGGTGCAGAAACTTCCCGAGAAGCAGGCACTCATACTGCAAATGATGCATCAGGAAGGCTACACCGCCAAAGAAGTCGCCGAGAAAATCGGCATGAACGAATCTGCAGTCAAAGTCGCGGCGCACCGTGCCTACAAAGTATTGCGAGAAAGGCTGGAACGATAAATGGACAACATCGAACAACTCATCGACACCCTGAGCAAAGACGCGCAAGCCGTCAAACCCGCGCCGCATCCGTTCAAACTGTGCCTGCTGTGGATAGCCGGCGGCACGGTCTATCTGGCCGCAGCGCTGGCGCTCACCGGTCTACGCCCCGACTGGGCAGAGAGCTTCCGCAATCCCTTGTTCGTTGCAGAGATAATCATGCTGCTCGGGCTCTTCATCGTCACCGCACTCAGCGCCAGCCTTCTCGCCTTCCCCGACCTGCACCAGAAACAGCGCATCGCCTATGCGCCGCTCGGACAGGCGTTGCTGTTTCTGGGCGTGCTGATTCTGGCCTGGCGCGCCGACACTCCCGCCGCGCCGTTGCCCGAACACAGCATTGAATGCACCGCCAGCATCCTGCTGACCATGCTGCTGCCCGCCGTGTGGACTTTGTACAGCATGCGCAAATTTGCGAGCACACACTCGCGTGTGGCGGGCAGCGTCGCGCTGCTGTCCGCGTTCAGCGTTGGCGCATTGTGGCTGCGGCTGCACGAGGTGAACGACTCGATACTGCACGTCGTCGAGTGGCATTACGTGCCGGCGTTTGGTATTGGAGTGCTGGGATTGTGGTTGGGGAAAGTGCTGTTGAAGTGGTGAGGTTTGCAGGACGGAGTGCATGGTTTCCCGCGTAGGGTGCGCAAGCACACCCTGCATGGCTACAACCTGCTGGTTGAAAGACGTCACCAATCGCTAGTCGTAGGTTGGGCAAAGCAAAGCGTGCCCAACGTTTTGAGGGAAACCCGGATACGGGCGTGACAGGCGATATTGAAGCGGGGCATGTCGGGGGGGTGTTGTTTATGACGGCATTGTTGGGCACGCTACGCTTTGCCCAACCTACGGCTGCTGATTTAGTCGGTTTTGTCGTTCCGGCGAAGGCCGGAACCCAGTTAAATTGAGACACTGGATACCGGCCTTCGCCGGTATGACGAATTAACCACCCTACCGGATCAACCGGCATATTTCTGCACCGCCACTTCCGTCCATTCCCACAAGCGCCTCGCCAACTCCTGATCCAGCACCTGCGCGGCAGGCGGAACGGCTACGCAGTTGTCGAAATATTTCCCCGTCACCTTGTCCACTTCCGGCGAAGTCGCGAGATACACCGAAGTGCGCGCCCCGGAATCTACCGCATCGCCCTGCCCGCTGAAGGCGAGGCGCAGCAGTTTGGTGCCGATCACGCCCGGGTGCAGGCTGTTGGACGTCAGCCAGGGTTCGCGCCGCGCCAACTCGTTCGCGAATAGCGCGTCGGCCAGTTTCGAATTCGAATAGGCGTGATAACCATTGAACTTCAATTCGCCGTTCAGGTTGTCGAACTCGATGCGCCCGCTGCTATGCACCGTGGAACTGACCGTGACCACGCGCGGCGCGTCCGATTTTTTCAGCAGCGGCAACAACAGATTGGTGAGCAGGAAGGGCGCGACGTAATTCACCGCCAGCGTCATTTCGAAACCGTCGTGCGAACTCTTGCGCTCGCTCATGTAAACGCCGGCATTGTTGATCAGCACGTCCAGCCGCCGCAGGCGCGTCGACAATTCACGCGCCATGCGCGCCACCGCAGCCAGATCGGCAAGATCGGCGCAGGCCTTGTGCAAAGTGGCGCCGGGCACTGCGGCACGTATCGCAGCGCACGCACGCGCCACCTTTTCATCGTTGCGCCCGTGTACCACCACCTCGTGTCCCTGCCTGGCCAGTTCCGTTGCGGTCGCCAGCCCGATGCCGTCCGTTGAACCCGTGATGAGTATGGTCTTCATGATCAGTCGGTGATTTCGAAGTTGGAGTAGCTTCCGCTGCCATCTGCAATTTCGACCCGCTCCACATGCGCCAGTTCCGGCCCGCGATGCGCCCAGCGCACCATCGCTTCCACCGCAGCGGGCGCGCCCTGCACCACCGCCTCCACCGAGCCGTCGCTGCGATTGCGCACCCAGCCCGACACCGCCAGATAATGCGCTTCTTGCAGCATGGACTGGCGGAAGTAGACGCCCTGCACGCGGCCGTGGATTTGCAGGTGCAGCGTTTTTGTTGTGGGCGGCGTTTGCGTGTTCATTTAGATACTCCTCAAGTGCCCTATTATTGATCCGGCAAGGTGAAGTTTGAAGTATGAACCCCAACCCCTCCCAGCCTCCCCTTGTCAGGGGAGGAGCAGACTCGGCTCTCCCCCTGACAAGGGGGAGCTGGAGGGGGTTGGTGTGTCTGTGCTTCTGAGTTCAACAATCCTCGCTTCACGAATATGCTAACAGCCGGACATATTGTTGCAAGTTCCCCGCAGACGCATTTAGAACTTAGCCAATCCCGCCGGATCGAATATGCACGGCGAACACAGGCTGCAGCAGCGAAATACCCTGAAGCATGTATTGAAAAACCTGCACTGCTGCCGCACGCTCTGCGTCCATTCGGAAGACTTCCCCGGGAGCACATCATGAACAGAGTCCATGCTTTGCTATTGCTCGGCGCGATGATGCTGGGCTGCGTCAATGCCTTGGCGCAGCCGCAGACCAGCGTGCGCGTGCGCGGTGCCGTGACGGGTTTCGACGGGAACGAGTTGCAGGTGAAAACGCGCGCGGGCAAGGATGTGAAGTTGCATGTCAGTGACGATACGAAGATCAGCCTGCTGTACCCGGTCGCGATGAGCGAAGTGAAACAGGGCACCTTCGTGGGCGTGACCGCGATCAAGGAAGGTCCGGGCGCACCGTGGCAGGCGCGCGAAGTGCACGTCTTCAGCGAGGCGCAGCGCGGCACGGGCGAAGGCCATTACGACTGGGATCTTGAACCCGGCTCCAGCATGACCAACGCCAATGTCGATGCCATCGTGGACACCAACAACGGCAAGGAGCTTTCACTCAGCTACAAGGGCGGCAGGCAAAAGATCGTCGTGCCGCGCGATGTACCCATCGTCGCTTTCAAACCCGGCGAAATATCGCTGCTCAAGCCCGGCGCGCAAATTTTCTGCATCGCACAGCAGGCGGCCGACGGCAGTCTATCGGCGTTGCGCATCAGCGTCGGATCGGACGGCATGAAACCGCCGATGTGATTTTGTAATTCAACGTCAACTACAGGAGGTCATCATGAAACCCAATGTCGGAGGTATTGATCGTATCGGTCGCTTTGTAATCGGTATCGTGCTGCTGATAGTCGGGCTGCTAGCTCCTATCGGCGCGATGTGGCAGGCTGTTGCATTCGTGCTTGCCGCCGTCGCAGTGGTAACGGCGGTCGTGCAATACTGCCCGCTCAATGCGATATTCGGTATCAACACCTGCAAACTCCAGGACAAGAAATAGCGTGCGCAGCACACAGTCCCGCAACTGAGGCGCCGCCCGAGGCCGCAAATGCTCTTGTCGGCCTCGACGGGCGGTTTGCTGTCCAAAGCGCGCCAATTTTTGCGTCGCCCGCCCATATCCCAGCGCATTGCTGTGGAATCGGGTTTTCCTTGTTTATTCAGCAAATATTCCGCAGCCACACCGTCTCGCGCGATGTGCAAAGCGGTGCGCGCCTGCCCCTACTTCCATGATTCCGCAGACAGCGTTCGTCTCTGCGCGGCTTCGTCCGGTAAAATAGCCCGCAATGCAGCACCCGATAACGGCAATAACAGTTACGAATCAAACAGATAATGGCTACTTACAACGAAGACAGTTTCAAGGTCCTGCGCGGACTCGACCCGGTGCGGCAGCGCCCGGGCATGTACACCAACCTGGAATCGCCCAATCACATCATCGCCGAGGTGGTGGATAACGCCTGCGACGAAGCGCTGGCGGGCTTTGCCAAGAACATCTTTGTCACCGCACACAGCGACGGTTCGGTGTCGGTGTTGGACGACGGGCGCGGCATTCCGGTGGGCATCCATAAAGAAGAAGGCCGCTCCGTAGTCGAAGTCGCATTCACCGTGCTGCACTCGGGCGGCAAGTTCGACAAGGAAAAAGGCGGCGCGTACCAGTTCGCGGGTGGCTTGCACGGCGTGGGCGTGGCGGTGACCAATGCGCTGTCCAAGAAAGTCGAGATCACGGTATTTCGCGACGGCGGCCAGCACGAACTGCGCTTCCTCGAAGGTGTGGCCGAAGCGCCGCTGAAGAAAACCGCGTCCTGTGCAAAGACCAAGAGCGGCACATCCGTACGCGCCTGGCCCAACCCCAAGTATTTCGACGCACCAAACGTCAACCTCGCGCAATTCGAACATTCGCTGCGCTCGAAGGCCGTGTTGCTGCCCGGCGTAACCATCACGCTGAATCTGGAAAAGACCGGCGAGACCAAGTCCTGGACCTACGCGGACGGCCTGCGCGGCTATCTGGCCGAATCGCTCTCCGAATTCGAACTGACCACACCCATCTTGCTGCAGGAAAAGTTTGCACGCAAAGACGACAACAGCGGCTTTGCCGAAGGCGAAGGCGCCACCTGGGCGATCACCTGGAGCGCCGAAGGCAACGTGGTGCGCGAGTCTTACGTGAACCTCATCCCCACCCCCTCCGGCGGCACGCATGAAGCCGGTCTGCGCGACGGCGTGTTTAACTCGGTAAAGTCGTTCGCCGAGTTGCACGGTCTGCTGCCCAAGGGCGTGAAGCTGGTGGCGGAAGACGTGTTCTCGCGTTCCAGCTTCGTGCTCTCCGCCAAAGTGCTGGACCCGCAATTCCAGGGCCAGACCAAAGAGAAACTGGTGTCGCGCGAAGCTCTGCGTCTGGTCTCGTCGATGATCAAAGACCCGCTCGACCTGTGGCTGAACGAACACATCGACTCCGCAAAAAAGATCGTCGAACTCGCCATTCAGCAGGCGCAGGCGCGTTTGCGCTCGGCACAAAAAGTGGAGAAGAAAAAAGGCTCCAGCGTCGCCGTGCTGCCCGGCAAACTCACCGATTGCAGCTCCAGCGATTCCACGCGCACCGAACTGTTTTTGGTCGAGGGCGATTCCGCCGGTGGCTCTGCCAAGCAGGGGCGCAACAAGGAATTTCAGGCCGTGCTGCCGCTGCGCGGCAAGGTTCTGAACACGTTTGAAGTGGAAAAAGATCGCCTGTTCGCCAACAACGAAATCCACGACATCGCGGTTGCGATTGGTGTCGATCCGCATGCGCCGGGCGATGCTGTTGACCTTTCCAACCTGCGCTACAACGCGATTTTGATCATGGCCGATGCCGACGTGGATGGATCGCACATCTCCACGCTGCTGCTCACTTTGTTCTACCGCCACTTCTACCGCGTGGTGGAAGCAGGGAAAATTTACATCGCCCAGCCGCCGCTGTTCCGCATCGACGTGCCCGCGCATGGCAAGAAACAGGCGAGCAAGATTTATGCGCTGAACGAAGGCGAGTTGAACAGTACGCTGGACCGGTTGCGCAAGGAAAAGATTCGCGAAGGGAGCTGGTCGATTTCGCGCTTTAAAGGCCTGGGCGAGATGAGTCCGGAGCAACTGTGGGATACGACGCTGAATCCGGATACGCGGCGTGCGCTGTGCGTGAAGGCTGACTTGGCCTCGTTCAAGGCGACGATGGGGATATTCAACATGCTGATGGGGAAGCAGGAAGCTTCGACCCGCCGTGCGTGGTTGGAGTATCACGGGAATGAGGTTGAGGCGGATATATAAAACATGCAACACCATCCCCTCCCCCATGCAGGAGGAGGGTTAGGGTGGGGGTAGAAACTTGGAGCGTCGGATAGCTCGAAATTCACCCCCATCCCGGCCTTCCCCCTGTGAGGGGGAAGGAGAGATAAGGAGGGCAGGCTTCTATGCCGGACAGGAGAAGGATTCCTCCGATAACAACTGCAAGAGCAAGGCGGCTGCGCAGCGACATGACCGATGTTGAGCGCAGGCTCTGGAGCGCGATGCGGGGAAAACAGCTTGAAGGCTGCCGCTTCCGGCGCCAGCATGCGATAGGCGCATATATTGTGGACTTTGCGTGTGTGGAAAGAATGCTGGTGATCGAACTGGATGGCGGACAGCACCAGGACCAAAAGACTTACGATGACACCAGGAGCAAGTATTTGAACCAACAGGGCTGGCAAGTAGTGCGCTTCTGGAACAATGAGGTGCTGGAAAATCTGGACGGGGTGCTTGAAGTAATAGTGGAGAAGCTGAAGAGCACACCCAACTCCGACATTCCCTCCCCCATGCAGGGGGAGGGTTAGGGTGGGGGTAGAAACTTGGAGCGTCGGATAGCTCGGAATTCACCCCCATCCCTGCCTTCCCCCTGTGAGGGGGAAGGAGCTAGAAACAGTGAAGTGAATATTTGATGGAGAGGAACCACAGCGAGACACATCCCCTCCCCCATGCAGGGGGAGGGCTAGGGTGGGGGTAGAAACTTGGAGCATCGGCTAGCTCGAAATTCACCCCCATCCCAACCTTCCCCCTGTGAGGGGGAAGGAGTTTGAAACAGTGAAGTGAACATTAATTAGCGCACCAACAACGAATGACCATGAACGAAAACGCCCCACAAGACACCCCAGAACTCGAAATCCCCGCCCCAGCTGAATCCAGCTCCAGCGGCAAACGCGAATTCGCCCCCCTCGCCAAGCTCCCCGACAGCGACGAAGTCCTCATCGCCGATTACGCCGAGCGCGCCTATCTCGAATACGCCGTCTCCGTAGTCAAAGGCCGCGCACTCCCCGAAGTCTGCGACGGCCAAAAGCCCGTGCAGCGCCGCATCCTG
>JAUSBC010000002.1 GCA_030652215.1 Sideroxyarcus sp. | reverse complement strand
CGAAGGACATCGAGGCCATCAGCAAGGGCTGCACCGGCAAGGTGCTGGGGCTGCTGACGGACCTCGCCGAGAATGACCAGGAGAAGTACGCCAAGTTCTGGGGCGAGTTCGGCACGGTTCTCAAGGAAGGCGTGGGCGAAGACTTCGCCAACAAGGACAAGATCGCCGCACTCCTGCGCTTCGCGACTACTAAGGCCGACACGGCCGAACAAAGCGTGTCGCTCAAGGAATATATCGAGCGCATGAAAGACGGACAGGAGAAAATCTACTTCGTCACCGCCGATAGCTTCAACGCCGCCAAAAACAGCCCGCACCTGGAAGTGTTCCGCAAGAAGGGCATCGAAGTGCTGCTGCTGTCCGACCGCGTAGACGAGTGGGTGGTGAGCAACCTGCAAGAATTCGAAGGCAAGCAACTCGTCTCCGTGGCCAAAGGTGGACTCGACCTGGGCGCGTTGGAAGATGCAGCCGAGAAGCAGGAACAGGAAAAGCAGGCCGACGAGTTCAAGGGTCTGACCGACAAGATCAAGACCAGCCTCGCGGATAAAGTGAAAGAAGTGCGCGTCACGCACCGCCTCACCGATTCCCCCGCCTGTCTGGTTGCGGGCGAGCACGACATCAGCGGCAACCTCGCGCGCCTGATGAAGGCCGCCGGACAGAAGGCGCCGAATGCGCAACCCATACTGGAGATCAACCCCGGGCATCCGGTGGTGCAGCGCCTGCAAAACGAGGAGGCACGCTTCGACGATTGGGCGGCTGTGCTGTTCGATCAGGCTCTGCTCGCCGAGGGCGGTCAGCTCGACGATCCGGCGGGCTTTGTGAAGCGGGTGAACCAGTTGATGTTGGAGATGGGGCGAGACTGACACCACGACAGGGTCATGGTCGCTCGGAAAACGGCCATGGTGTTACCATCTGGGGCGACGGTTGTCCGTCCATGGAACAGGAGTGTCCTCGATGAACAAATCCCGCCGCCAACTGCTGAAACAACTGACTGCCTTGGGGTTGTTGTCCGGCATGGGTATTTCCGGCTTGATCCGCAATGCGCTTGCTGCCGGCAATTATCCTTCCGTGCAGGGCATGCACAAGATCAGAGGCGATGTCCGCATCAACGGCAAACGGGCGCGCGAAGGTCAGCCTGTGCTGCCTGGCGACAAGGTCACCACCGGAGCGGACAGCGAAGCGATCTATGTCATCGACCGGAACGCCTTTCTGCAACGCAGCAACAGCGTGGTGGAGTTCGGCAAGGAGGCTGCGAAGCAGTTCTTCCGCATAGTCACCGGCCGGATACTTTCAGTGTTCGAGCCCGGCGAAAAACGCCTGGCGGTTCCAACCGCAACCATCGGCATCCGCGGGACGGCATGCTACATCGAGGCCGAGCCGAAAAAGGTTTACTTCTGCCTTTGCTACGGCTCCGCCGAGGTAGAGCCCAGCGCAGAGCCGGGACGGGTGGAACGCATTCGCACTACGCACCACGACCATCCAGTCTTCATCCATCATGACAAGGGTATGCCTTCGATGGCGAACACCGTAGCCGTCAACCATACCGATGACGAACTCATCATGCTGGAATGGCTGAACCGGCGCAGGCCACCGTTCTACGGCCAAACATTCAGCAGCTATTGATCCTGGCGCCAAGCCGGGCCACCCAGCGCGGTAGGATGGGTTGAGCGTAGCGATACCCATCGACTGCTCTCAATTGATTGATGGGTATCGCTGCGCTCAACCCATCCTTCATGTTACGCGCCGGATTCCGGGAGATTCGAATTCTCCTTCTCAATCGGAGAGGATTCATGGCGGCAAGCGGCAAAGCCCATTAAAATGTAGTGAACCTAATCTTCACGTTCCTAAGCCATGAAACCCATCGCCATCTTCCGCCATTCCCCCACCGAAAACGCAGGCTATTTCGCGTTATTCCTGACCCAGCACGCCATCCCCTGGCAGATGATTCATATCGACCTGGGCGAAGCGGTGCCGGAGGACGCGGGCGCGTTTTCCGGCCTCGTGTTCATGGGTGGAACGATGAGTGTGAACGATGATCTGCCGTGGATACCCAAAGCGCTGACGCTGATCCGCGATGCTTACGCCAAAGACATCCCCATGCTTGGCCATTGCCTGGGCGGACAGCTCATGTCCAAGGCGCTGGGCGGTGTGGTGACGAAGAATCCGGTGAAGGAACTCGGCTGGGGTGAAGTTGCCGTAGCCGACAACGACACGGCGAAACAGTGGTTCGGCGATGTCGGGAAGTTCGACTCTTTCCATTGGCACGGCGAAACTTTCAGCCTGCCGCCCGGTGCTGTACACCTGCTGTCCAGCGCACATTGCGCGAATCAAGCTTTTGCCATCGGCAGGCATCTCGGCATGCAATGCCATGTCGAGATGACGGAGCCCATGATTCGCGAATGGTGCAAAGTCGGTGCGGACGAACTCGCCGCTCACGCCGCCAGTCCGGCGGTACAATCCGCCGAGGAAATACAGTCGCAAATCGCTGAGAAACTTCCCTTGCTGCATCAGGTCGCAGGAAAACTCTATACGCATTGGCTGCACGGCTTGGCCCGCTAACCCTGTGGAGGTGTGAGATGACCTACGTCGTTGCCGAGAATTGCATACGCTGCAAATACACCGATTGCGTCGAGGTCTGCCCGGTGGACTGTTTTCGCGAGGGCGAGAATTTTCTGGTGATCGATCCGGATGAGTGCATAGACTGCTCGTTGTGCGTGCCGGAATGCCCGGCGGGAGCGATCTACGCCGAAGACGATCTGCCGGAAGACCAGCGCCAGTTCATCGCGATCAATGCCGATCTCGCCAAAAAGTGGAAACCCATCGTTGAAAAGAAAGACGCGCCGGCCGACGCGGACGAATGGCTCAATGTGAAAGATAAACTCAGTCTCCTGAAACGGTGAGCGTCTCCAACGAATTTTTCGACCGCATCGCAAAGCGCATCCTGGATGCGCACCCCGCGCCCAACCTGCGCGGCATCACTGTTCTGCTCCCCAATTTTCATGCTGCCCAGCCGCTGGCGCTGGCATTAATGCGTGCAGCACAACGTCCGGCGCTGCTGCTGCCGCAGATGGTCACCCTCAACGAATGGGCGCAAAGTGTGGCGCTCGATGGCGAGGTGGCCACCGACAGCCAGCGCGGCGCATTGCTCTATCAACACTTGCGCAAACTGCAGTGGTTCGAGAATGCCGACCTGTGGAGCATGACGCAGGAACTGCTCAAGCTGTTCGACGAACTCACGCATTCCCTGCGCGAGTTGCCGGGCGATGCCGCATCGTTTACCGCAGCGGTGGAGCAGGCGTATCAGGCAAGACAGAATGCCACGCTGCAACTGGAAGCGCGGCTGGTGTTCGAACTGTGGCATGCGATGCAGGCCGGACGGGAACTGGATGCGGCACGCGCCTACCAGCAACGCCTGGCGAAACTGTCAGCGCAGGCAGACAGGCCTTTGTATGTATTGCGGGCCTCGGAGTGGGATGCGCTGGAGCAGCGTTTCCTCGATGAGTATGAGCAGCGCGCGATGGTGAGGGTGTTTGACTTGCGGGAGATGGAGATACAAAGCGGGGCCCCGCTGTTCTTCGCCGCTACCAGCCTCGAACAGGAAGCCCGCGCCGCCGCCATGCAAGTTCGTCTGTGGCTGCAGGCAGGAAAACGGAATATCGCCGTCGTCGCGCAAGACCGCGTGGTGGCGCGGCGCATGCGTGCCTTGCTGGAACGCGCCGAAATACTGGTGGCGGACGAGACCGGCTGGACCTTTGCCACGCTGTCGGTGAGCACTGTGCTGGATCGCTGGCTCACCGCGCTGCAAAGCGATTTTTACCATCACGATCTGCTTGACCTGCTCAAGTCGCCGTTCATCTTTGCCGACATGACGGCAAGTGAACGCAAGTCGGCCGTATACCAACTCGAACAACTGCTGCGCAAACAAGGCGTGGTCGCCGGGCTGGATAAATTCAGCACGTTGACCGAACACGAAGTGGCGTTGCACCAGCCGCTGGCGCGGCTGCGCCAGGCCGAGGCGCTGCTGGAACAGGGCAGAAAAAAAACGCTGGCGGAATGGCTGGCGGCGTTGCGCGAGAGTTTGAAAGTGCTCGGCATCGACAGCGGATTGCAGCAGGACGATGCGGGGCAGCAATTGCTGCGCGCTCTTGAAAACTGGCAGCAGGAGTTGCAAGGCGACGACGGCCGCTATCGTTTCGCAGAATGGCGGCGCTGGCTGGCGCAGCAACTGGATACCGAAACGTTTCGCGACAGCAGCATCGACAGCCCGGTGCGTTTCACGCATCTGGCGGCCACGCGCTGGCGCGCTTTCGATGCAGTGTTGTTGCTGGGTTGCGATGCAGACCATCTGCCCAGCGTGGCGAACGGCGGGCGCTGGTTCAACGATGCTGTGCGCTCCGCGCTGAACCTGCCCACGCGCGCCAGCCATGCCGTACGCCAACGCGACGACCTGCTGGCGTTGCTGGCGCTGAACGACACCGTGCTGGTCACCTGGCAGCGGGACCAGAATGGCGAGGCGCGACTGTTGAGTCCGTTTTTGCAGATACTGCGCGACAAGTACGAGCAGGCGCATGGCATGGAGCTTTCCGAAAACGAGTTGCATAGCTACCTGGCGGCGGAAGAAATGCATCGCGCCGAGTTGCCGCAGTCCGCGCAACCCGCGCCGGGCGTGGCAACGGAAACCGTTCCCGCGAGCGTCACCATCAGCGGCTACAACTCGCTGGTCGCCTGTCCCTACCAATTCTATGCGCGCCACATCCTGCGCCTGAACGAATTGGATGAGGTACAGGAGGTCATCGAGAAAAGCGATTACGGCGAGCGCGTGCACGGGATATTGCAGCGCTTCCACGAACGTTATCCGCAGGTGAGCGGGCATGACGTGGCCGAGATGGATGCCGCCTTGCGCGGAATCAGCGAGGAGGTGTTCGCCGACCTGCTGGCACAGGACTTCGCCGCGTGCGCATGGCTGGCGCGTTGGTACAAATCCCTGCCCGCCTATCTCGAATGGCAGGCAGAGAATGAATCTAAAGGCTGGCGCTATGCCGCGGCCGAGAGCAAGTTCGATTGGCCGCTGGAAGGCGTCCGCTTGCGTGGACGTATCGACCGGCTGGATGTGAGAGCAGAAGAAAATCTCGTGCTCGATTACAAGACGCAAAGCGAACAGATATTGCGCAACAAACTGAAAGAGCCCGGCGAAGACGTGCAACTCGCGTGCTATGCCTACGCGCATGAGGCAGCGGATGCCGCCTTTGTGAGCATCGACAACGGCAAGGTGAAACTGGTCGAGCCCAAGGATGATGTGCCGTTGCTGGCGCAGCTTAACGCCGAGCGTCTGGTGGACGTGATGTCGCATATTCGCGGCGGGGCGGGGTTGCCTGCCAACGGGATCGATGCGGCGTGTGTGCATTGCGAGGTGCGCGGGGTGTGTCGGAAGGGGGAGTGGGTGGTGGGGCATGATTGAGAAAAAACCAACCCCTCCCAACCTCCCCTTGTCAGGGGAGGAGCCGCTTCGTTCTCCCCCTGACAAGGGGGAGTTAGAGGGGGTTTGCTTTTCAGTTGTGGAGAAACCCATGACTAACCACATCGCCCTGGACCCCGCCCGCAGCGTCGTCGTCGAAGCCTGTGCCGGCAGCGGCAAGACCTGGTTGCTGGTATCGCGCATCGTGCGCCTGCTGCTGGATGGCGCACAGCCGTCGCAGATTCTTGCCATCACCTTTACCCGAAAGGCGGCGCAGGAAATGCAGGCGCGCCTGCAACTGTGGCTGCGCGATCTGGCGATGGGCGACGAGGCCTCGGTGCGCAAGTTCTTTTCAGAGCGCGGCGTCGATGACCTGAGCGACGAGCAACTGCAACGCGCGCGCAGCCTCTACGGCAACGTCCTGCTGGCCCAGCCCGGCATCACCATCAGTACTTTCCACGGCTGGTTCATGCAGGTCATGCAACGCGCGCCGCTGAACTCCGACGTGATGCAAGGCATGAGTCTGCTGGAGCGGGCAGGGGCAGAACAGGAAGAAGCTTGGGAAGAACTGCTGGAGCAGATGCGCAAACAGCCGGATGGCGTCGAGGCGCAGCACATGCAGTGGCTGTTCGGCGAGTGCGGCCTGTTCACCACGCGCAAGCTGCTGTTCAACTTCCTCGGCAAGCGCGCGGAGTGGTGGGCTTATACCTCTGCCCTCTCCCCCAGCCCCTCTCCCGCAAGCGGGAAAGGGGTGCGCGAAAGCGAGGGAGAGGGTGTGGAATTTGCACTTGCCGAACTTTGTGACTACCTCGCCATAGACATGAACTTCGATCCGGTCGAAGACTGGGGCATGTGTGGCAACAGCGAAGAAGTGCTGTTCGCTTTCATCCATCAACTGGCGGGCAATGGAACGCAAACGCAGAAAGACAAAGCCAGCGAGATGGAATGTGCCTGGACGGACATAGCCCCGGAAGCGCGCTTCGATCAGATGTGGCCGCTGCTGTTCACCCAGGCCGGCGAGCCGCGCAAGATGAAAGCGACCAAGAACCAGAACGCGGATGTGTTTGCCGTCGCTTTGAACAACGTGCAAACCAGCCTGCAGGACGTGCGCGACACGCTCGCCGAGCAGCAGGCCTACCGTTTGAACGAAGCGGTGCTGCATTGCGGCGTTGCCTTCCTTGATCGCTATCAGGCGCTCAAGGCGCAAAAGCAGCAGATGGATTTCTCCGATCTGGAATGGCAACTATGCCGTTTGCTGCAGCAGAGCGAGCACGCCGAGACCATGCAATACAAACTCGACAGCCGCTACCGCCATGTGTTGCTGGACGAGTTTCAGGATACCAACCCGCTGCAGTGGCAGATCCTGCGCGCGTGGTTCGATGCTTCCGCAGCAGTCGATTCGCAACCCACCGTATTCGTCGTGGGCGACCCCAAGCAATCCATTTACCGCTTCCGCCGCGCCGATGCGCGTCTGTTCGGCGTGGCGCGCGAATACCTCAAAGAACATTTTGCCGCACACGAGTTGCATAACAACCACACCCGCCGCAATGCGCCCGCCGTGCTGGCAGCCGTGAATGCCGTGTTCGCCGACCATCCGGAAGGCATCGTGGATTTCGAGCCGCACACCGCCGAGCACACCAATCTGCCGGGCCATGTCATGGCGTTGCCCTTGGCAGTGGCCGAGCACGTTAAGGATGAAGCCGCCACCGACGCACCCCTCGCCTTACGCAATCCGCTGACAACCCCGCGCGGCGAGGCCGAAGATGGCGGGCGCCACAAAGAAGCCGCCCAATTTGCCGACCTGCTGAAAACCATCGCCGGCGACTGGTCGGTGAACCACGAGGGGAAAACCCGCCGGGCCACCTTCGGCGACATCATGGTGCTCGTGCGCAGCCGCACCCATTTGCAGGTTTACGAAGAAGCCCTGCGCGCGAAACACATCCCGTTCATCAGCTCAAGACGCGGCGGCCTGCTGGATACGCTGGAAGCGGAAGATGTGCAGGCGCTGCTGATGTTCCTGATTACGCCCTTCGCCGATCTTGCACTGGCCCAGGTATTGCGCACGCCGATCTTCGCGTGCAGCGATGAAGACTTGATGCTTCTGGCGCAAACCTCTCCCCATGCCCGCCCCTTATCAAGTGACGGCGATCATATGGGCGAAGCCGCCACGTCTCCCTCCCTTGATAAGGGGAGGGTCGGGGAGGGGGTTAGCTGGTGGCAACGTCTGCAACACTTGGCTGAACCATCGCCCGCTTTGAAGCGCGCAGCCAACCTGCTGCAGCGCTGGCTCACCCTTGCGGACAAACTTCCGGTGCACGACCTGCTGGACCGCATCTATTTCGAGGGCGACGTACTCGCGCGCTACAGCGCCGTGCTGCCTGTCGAGATGCGCGCCAAAGTTATCGCCAACCTGCACGCCTTCATGAAAATGGCGCTCGACATCGACGCCGGCCGCTATCCCAGCCTGCCCAGATTCCTGCAGGACCTGCGCGAATTGCGCGACAGCACAGACGATGCGCCGGACGAAGGCAAGCTCGGCACGGCGGGCGATGCGGTGCGCATCTATACCGTGCACGAATCCAAAGGCCTGGAGGCCCCCATCGTCTGGCTGCTGGACGCGAATGCGGAAAAGAAGAGCAAGGACGGTAACGATGTGCTACTGGATTGGCCTACGCACGAGGAACGCCCGCTGCATTTTTCCCTCTACACCGACCAGGCCTCGCGCGGCAAAAAGCGCGCGCCGCTGTTCGAACTGGATGCGGCACAGCAAGCCCGCGAAGAAATGAACCTGCTTTACGTCGCCATGACCCGCGCGCAGCAGGTGTTGATCGTGAGCGGTAGCAGCAGGGGCGAGGACAAAGAAGCAAACAAGAAAGCGCCGTCGTGGTACGACCGCATTGCCGCCGTCATTGATGGAACTACTAGCCATTCCACTAGGCCGACAAACAACGTCGGCCAAGTGGCTGGTTATCCGGCGCAGGCCGGAATCCAGCAAATTGAAGACCCCGCGCAGCGGACAAATCCTCTGGTTGGTCTCGCTACGCGAGATATTTCTTTTCAACTGGATTCCGGCCTGCGCCGGAATGACGACGGTGGTGAGGTTGAATTGCCACCCATCCTCCCCACCGGCAAACGCACAACCCGCAACACCGCCCAACAACAACGCGGCATCTGGCTGCACGCCTTGCTCCAACACCTCACCCCAGATTCCCCTCTCCCGACCCTCACCCCATGCCCTCTCCCAAGGGGAGAGGGAGTATTCACGGGGCTAGGGGTGAGGGCGGATATTCAAAGCGCCGAACTCCAACACCGCCTCTCCATCCCCATCGAAGAGTTCGACTCTCTCTGGCAACAAGCCCAACACCTGATCACCTTGCCCCAACTCGCCCGTTTCTTCGACGCCCAGCAATACCGCAGCGCCAGCAACGAGTTGCCCTACATCAACGCCAAAGGCGAACTGAAGCGCATCGACCGCTTGGTGGAATTCGACGACGCAGTGTGGGTACTGGATTACAAGCTGGGCGATAGCGGGGATGCGGCTCGTTACCGCTCGCAGATGCAGGAATACCGCGCTGCGATGCAGTCGGTGTACACAGGCAAACGAATCCATAGTGCGCTATTGTTTGCAGACGGCACGATGTCGGAAGTTGAGTGAGGGGAGAGCGATGATGTCTTGGCTCGATAAATTGGGGAATGCACCGGATCATCCGATGACCAATGTAGCGGCGGCAAAACGGCTGCTGGCCGAATTGCCGGACGACGATCCGCTCGAAGCGCTGACCGAGATTGCCAACTGGATGACCTCTTTCGGCGGTACGCCGGGCTTTGCACTCGGCAACCGCCTCGGGATTGCCATGCTGCTGGACGAAACCGCCGTGCCTATCTATGCCGAAGTGCAACACGGCTACACCTCGGCTCCGCACCTGCAGGATCTCGAAGGCATGAAGCTGTGGCGGGTCATGCATGAATTCGCCATCGCCCGGATTGAACTGTTTGCCGTGTGCTTGCGCGAGCTCTCGCCAGGGGCAAAGAAGAACGAGTCCGAAAACGAACAAACCGCCATCGTCTGTGTGCGCTTTCTGCGCGCGGTGATCGAACAGTTGAAGCTGGAACTGATGCGCTACATGGACGTGCAGAAGGAAGTCTGGGAGAACCTGTGCTGGGGCTACCAGCTTGCCGAAGAGGCCGGTCTTGCCGAGTCGATGGTGGTCGCCTATCCGGGGCACGTCATCCACTCCTCGCCGCAGCGCGAGCTGCTGTGCGCGCTGGTGCTGTTTGAATCGGCCCCCGGGGCGCTCTCTTCGAGCCAAGTCGGGATGAGCAGCCGCATCGCGGCGCGCCTGTCGAGTTTCTTCGATCTGTCGCGGGAACATAGCGCAGATACGCCCTACATGATCGACCTTGCGCATCCGGGCATGCCGAGATGGATGGCCGCCATGCCGGAGGCCGGCGAGAGCATGCGCTTCTTCGGCGCATCCCGGGCCGTATCCCGGTTGGAAGAAATCATCCGCCAGAACGAGCGCGGACAAGTCGACGAGGAATACCGCTTCGAGAGCGAGTTCACGCCGGAAGGCAAGTTGACCATGCTCAAGCACCTGCACGTCTACTGGAGCAAGGAGCACGTGCACCGCCACCAGGAACGTCACGCGATCCACACTGAGATCGAAGTGGTGCGCAGCCTCAAAACCATCAGCAAGCTGGTCAAGCATTTCGATATCGACCGGCTTACCAACCTGACCGATGAGGATGCCGCCCAGCTCAGGCAACGTTCCGGCGTCGGGCTGGTGGGAGAGGAAGTCAAATACGCGTCCGAAATCTGGCCGGTACAGGACATCAGCGCGGAAGGCGTCGGCAGTATGGTTCCCCGCACGACCGGCGAATGGGTGAAGATAGGCGCGCTGTGCGGACTCAAGGGGAAGAATGCCGACCAGTGGTGGGTCGGCATGATCCGCCGCCTGAAAACCGACATGCAGGGCAAGGTGCATGTCGGCATCAGGGTGCTTACCAAGCAGCCGTTGTCAGTATGGCTGCGCGTGCTGGGCAAGGGTGCGGAGCGTGTTTCCAACTGGCAGACCAGCTCGGGCTCGTTCGCTTTCGACTACCTGCCGGTCATCCTTATTCCCGACGAGCACAACTCATACGCTCATGCCACCATGCTGATGGAATGCGGAAGCTTCGTGAGCGGCACGCTGTTCGAAGTGATGCTGGGCGAAAAGAGCCGCACCATCAAGCTGGTGGAGATCATCGCCGAGGGCGACGATTACGAGCAGGTGCGTTTTGAATGGCAGTGAGGGCGGAGGGGGGCGGTCGGCAAATTGGAGTGGCCGGAATTAATCTGCGCGGGTGCTTAGTCAAAGCAATACGACAGGCAGGTTCTCGGCCTTTGCGGTCATCGAAGTAAGTGTCACAACATGCCCGAATGACCGTTATCAAGCGGTGAAAAGAATATCGTCGGGCTAGCCGACATTTGGCCCGCCAGATACTTCTAATATCATACAATCCGGCTTCATCCTGTTTGCCTGTCAAAGAATAACAATCATGGCCAAAGCACCAAAAGAAACCCAGACCGAACCGCTGGAAAAGCAACTCTGGAAAGCCGCCGACAAGCTGCGCAAGAACATCGACGCAGCCGAATACAAACATGTTGTGCTAGGCCTGATCTTTTTGAAATACATCTCCGACTCGTTCGAGGAGATGTACACCAAGCTGCAAAAAGGCGAAGGCGAAATGGCCGGGGCCGATCCCGAAGATAAGGACGAATACAAAGCAGAGAACATCTTCTTCGTGCCGTCCGAGGCACGCTGGTCGTTCCTTTTGGCCAAGGCCAAGCAGCCCGACATCGGCGGCCATGTTGATGCGGCGATGGATGTCATCGAAAAAGAAAACCCCATCCTCAAGGGCGTGCTGCCCAAAGTGTTTGCGCGGCAAAACCTTGACCCCGCCAGCCTCGGCGGGCTGATCGACCTGGTGGGCAACATTGCGCTGGGCGATGCCAAGGCGCGCAGTGCCGACGTGCTGGGCCATGTGTTCGAATACTTCCTCGGCGAATTCGCGCTGGCCGAAGGCAAGCAGGGCGGGCAGTTCTACACGCCGCGCAGCATTGTCGAATTGCTGGTCGCCATGCTGGAACCCTACAAAGGCCGCGTGTTCGACCCCTGCTGCGGCTCGGGCGGCATGTTCGTGCAATCGGAGAAGTTCGTCGAAGAACACCAGGGCCGCGTCAACGACATCTCCATCTATGGGCAGGAAAGCAACCAGACCACCTGGCGGCTGGCCAAGATGAACCTCGCCATACGCGGCATCGACGCCTCGCAGGTGAAGTGGAACAACGAAGGCTCCTTCCTCAACGACGCGCACAAAGACCTCAAGGCCGATTACATCATCGCCAACCCGCCCTTCAACGTCAGCGACTGGAGCGGCGAACTGCTGCGCAACGATGGCCGCTGGAAATACGGCGCGCCGCCTGCGGGCAACGCCAACTTCGCCTGGTTGCAACACTTCATCTACCACCTCGCCCCCAATGGAAGAGCAGGCGTGGTGCTCGCCAAAGGCGCGCTCACCAGCAAGACCAGCGGGGAAGGTGAAATCCGCAAGGCACTCATCGCCGATGGCAACCTCATCGACTGCATCGTCAACCTTCCCGCCAAGCTTTTCCTGAATACACAGATACCGGCGGCGCTGTGGTTCATGAACCGCGCCCGCAGCAACGGCCACCCACGCAAAGGCGAAATCCTCTTCATCGACGCGCGCAATCTCGGCCACCTCATCAACCGCCGCACCAAGGAACTCTCGAACGAGGACATCCGGCAGATTACTGCCACCTACCATGCATGGCGTACAGGCGAGGCAGAGTATGCAGACGTGAAAGGCTTCTGTGCTTCTGTGACTTTGGAGCGCGTTGCAGAACTGGACTACGTGCTTACACCGGGCCGATATGTCGGCCTGCCGGACGAAGAAGTTGACTTCAACTTTGCCGAACGTTTTACCGCACTCAAGTCAGAATTCGAAGCTCAGTTGCTGGAAGAGGCGGGCCTGAACAAGGCGATTGCCGAAAATCTGGCGAAGGTGCGGATATGACTGCATGGCAGGGTTTGAAGCTTGCTGATGCCCCCCTTGAGATTCTTGATGGGGATCGCGGGAAAAACTACCCTGCACAGGAAGAGTTCAAGAGTGAAGGCTATTGCCTTTTTTTAAGCACAAAGAATGTACGACCTGTCGGATTTGAATTTTCAGACTGCCAATATATCTCTAGAGAGCGCGATGAATTACTTCGAAAAGGGAAATTGAAAAGATATGATCTTGTGCTTACAACAAGGGGCACTATTGGGAATATCGGTTTTTATGATGATTCAGTGAGCTTTTCAAATATCCGAATAAACTCGGGCATGGTAATAATCCGACCACGGCAACAAAAATTGTCTCCTTCCTTTAATTACTATCTATTTAGAAAACTCCAGAACGATTTTCACACTTTTGTTTCAGGTAGTGCGCAACCGCAACTTCCAATTAAAGATTTGAAAGAGGTAGAGGTGGCTATCCCGCCACTCCCCGAACAAAAATCCATCGCTGCCGTACTCAGCAGCCTCGACGACAAAATCGACCTGCTGCACCGCCAGAACAAAACTCTCTAAGCCATGGCAGAAACCTTGTTCCGTCAGTGGTTCGTGGAAGAGGTGCAGGTGGATTGGGAGGAAGGAAAAGTTGAAGATTTGTTTGTGTTACAAAGAGGTTATGATTTGCCTGCACAAAACAGAACTGATGGCCCATAT
>JAUSBC010000123.1 GCA_030652215.1 Sideroxyarcus sp. | reverse complement strand
GCGCCACTTGGATGGCTGCGCGGTGATGCGTTGTCTCGGCGCGCAGCAGGGGCAGGTGCTGTGGCTGTTCCTGTACCAGTTCATCCTGCTTGGTGTGGTGGCGGTGTTGCTGGGAGGGTTGTTGGGATATGCGACACAGGCGGCGCTGGTTGAGAGTATCGCCAACATGCGCGAGGCGAGTCTGCCGCAACCCGGTGTGTTGCCGCTACTCAAGGCAGCGGTCAGCGGTTTTGCGCTGTTGCTAGGCTTCGCCTTTCTGCCTTTGCTGCAATTGCGCAAGGTGTCGCCACTGCGCGTGCTGCGCAGGGAGATGGGTTCGCCGGAAGCCAGCGGCTGGCTGGTCTACGGTTTGGCTGTGACTGTATTGGCGGGGTTGTTCTTGTGGCATGCGGGTTCGCTGAAACTGGGCCTGGCGGTGCTGGGCGGTTTGCTGGCGGGTTTGCTGGTATTCGGCTGGCTGGCCTGGATGCTGCTGCACGGACTGGCGCGCAATTCGTACTACTTCCAGTCGCATTGGCGGCATGCATTCAGCAACCTTGCGCGACACGGACGCAGTGCGGCGGTGCAAATTGTGGCGCTGAGCCTGGGCGGCATGGCCTTGCTGGTGCTGACGCTGGTGCGTGCCGATCTGATGGAAGCCTGGCAGGGCAAGCTGCCGCCGGAAACGCCGAACCGCTTTGTGGTGAACATCCAGACCGATCAAGTTCAGCCGGTGCGGGATTTCTTCGTGCAGCATTCGTTGCCGCCGCCCGAGTTGCAGCCGATGGTGCGCGGCAGACTGGTCGCGATCAACGACCGCGCCATCAACGGCGACAGCTATCCCGATCCGCGCGCGCGCGGACTGGTGGAGCGCGAGTTCAACCTTTCATACATGGAGCAGATGCCGGTGTGGAACGAGCTGGCGGGCGGGCAGTGGTGGAAGGACAACGGAGCGGACGAGCTTTCGGTCGAGGAGGGCATCGCCAAGACGCTGGGCATCCATCTAGGCGATACGCTGACCTATGATGTGGCGGGCAGCGGCTTCAAGGCGCGGGTCACCAGTCTGCGCAAGGTGCAGTGGGATTCGATGCGGGTGAATTTCTTCGTTATCGCCACCCCGGGCTTGCTGGAGGAATTTCCGGCCAGTTATCTGAGCAGCTTCTATTTGCCGCCTGACAAGGCGCGCGCGGGGGATGAGCTGTCGCGCGAATTTCCCAATCTGTTGCTGATAGATACCGGGGCGGTAATCGAGCAAGTGCGCAGCATCATGGACCAGATCGCGCAGACGGTCAGCGCGGTGTTCCTGTTCACACTGTTGACCGGGCTGGCGGTGCTGTATGCCGCGTTGCTCGCCACGCAAGACGAACGCAGCCACGAGGCGGCGATCCTGCGCACGCTGGGGGCGGACAGCCGCTATCTGCGGCGGCTGCATCTGTCGGAATTTGCGGTACTGGGCGGCCTGAGCGGTCTGTTTGCGGCGGCCGGTGCGGTGCTGCTGGGCTGGGTTTTGGCGCGCTTTGTACTGGAAATCCCTTATCGGGCGGATATTTCCATCTGGTTCATCGGTTGCGGCGGCGGCATGGCCGTGGTGATGCTGGCCGGATGGCTGGCGACCCGGCAGTTGGTGTTGCGTCCCCCGTTGCGTATTCTCGCGGCGGATTAATGGCGGACAGGCTGTTGAAAAACGTAGCGAGGATGGCCAGATGCAAGGCGCACGGAGCGCAGCGACCGAGACATACCTGTAGGTAGGCGAGGAAGCGAGCACCGCGCAACGCTGCAAATGGCCACCGCAGTAGTTTTTCAATAGCCTGTTAGTGCTTGACGCAGTGCCGAATATCCCTATAATGCGCCCCTCCCTGAAAAAGGGAGTTTTTACCCTTGCTCCACCGTCCATCTAATGTCGGGGGGCTTTAATCCACAAGGAGATGTAATGCGACACTACGAAATCGTATTTATCGTGCATCCCGATCAGAGCGAGCAAGTGCCCGCGATGGTTGAGCGTTATCGCACGTTGGTGACCAGCAAGAACGGTCACATCCACCGTCTGGAAGACTGGGGCCGCCGCCAGCTGGCATACCCGATCCAGAAGATCCACAAAGCACACTATGTGCTGATGAATATCGAAGTCGACCAGCCCACGCTGGATGAGCTCGAGCACGCATTCAAGTTCAACGATGCCGTACTGCGCCACCTGACCATCAAGACCAAGGCTGCTGTTGTAGTGCCTTCCGCGATGATGAAGGAAGAGAAGTCGCGTTCGTTCGGCAGCGATGCAGCAGCACCGGCTCCGGCAGCAGAAGCTCCGGTAGCGGCAGCTTAAGCAAGGATTGAGCAGCAACCGTTGTGTGATTGAAGGGGAAGTGATCGAGTCGGAAGGCTTGAGATACACCCCGGCAGGGTTGGCGAGAGTGGCGTTCAAGTTGCGCCACACCTCGATGCAGCAGGAAGCAGGGATGCAACGCCAGGTTCAGTGTGTGGTACCGGCACTGGCACTGGGCGAAGCGGCACAGCAAGTCAGCCGCTTGCAACCCGGCCAGACGGTGAGAGCCGAAGGTTTCCTGGCACAGCGCAGCCTCAAGATCGCGCAACTGGTTTTGCACATTGATAACGTTACATTGAGATAGAGGAGCACAACATGGCTCGTGTATTTAAAAAGAAAGACGACAAGAAGAACAACGCTTCGCGTCAGCTGTTCAAGCGCCGCAAGTTCTGCCGTTTCACGGCAGAAAAGATCGCGGAAGTGGATTACAAGGACATCAACATCCTCAAGGAATTCGTTTCCGAGAACGGCAAGTTGATCCCGGCCCGCATCACAGGTACCAAGACGCGCTTCCAGCGCCAACTGAGCACCGCTGTGAAACGCGCACGCTTCCTGGCGTTGCTGCCCTACACTGATTTGCACTAAGGAGTAGACCATGCAAGTTATTTTGATGGAAAAAGTGATCAACCTCGGCCAGTTGGGCGATGTGGTCAAAGTGAAGAACGGTTTCGCGCGTAACTTCCTGATCCCGCAAGGCAAGGCCAAGCGTGCGACGGAAAACAACGTGGCGGACTTTGCGGCACGCCGTGCCGAACTGGAAGCCGCAGAAGCAGCCAAACTGGCCGATGCGCAAGCGCGCGGTGCCACGCTGGAAGGCGTCACCGTGCAGATCGCGCAGAAAGCGGGCGTGGACGGCAAGTTGTTCGGTTCCGTAACCAATGCAGATATCGCAGCAGCGCTGGCCGCTCTGGGTCACAAGGTCGAAAAAGGCCAAGTGCAGATGGCAACCGGCCACCTGAAGCAAATCGGCGACCATGCGGTCACCGTATCCCTGCATCCGGATGTGGTAGCAAATGTGACAGTGACAGTGGTAGGCGAGTAGTAATCCTGCGTTGTCATGTAGTTAAGAAAAAGGGCTGGCGACAGCCCTTTTTTTGTTTTCCAGGATGTAAAATCCTCCTCCCGAAATTTGCGGTCGCACCATGCAAAATTTTATTGCCCCTCCCGTCGATTCCCAGCTCGAAGCCCTGAAACTCCCTCCGCATTCCGTCGAAGCGGAACAGTCGGTACTGGGCGGCATCCTGCTGGATACCAGCGCCTGGGATAAGGTTACCGACCTGCTGAACGAGCATGATTTTTACCGTCACGAACACCGTTTGATCTGGCGCCATATCGGGCGACTGACCGAGCACGCCAGGCCCATCGACGTCATCACCGTGGCCGAATCGCTGGAAAGCCATAACGAACTGGAGAAGGCGGGTGGCTTGGTGTATCTGGGGACGCTGGCGCAAAACGTCCCGTCGGCCGCCAATATTCGCCGTTATGCCGAGATCGTGCGCGAACGCGCCATCATGCGCAAACTGGTGGAAGTGGGCAGCGAGATCGCGACCAGCGCTTACAATCCCGGCGGACGCGATGCCGGCCAGTTGCTGGACGAGGCCGAGAGCCGGGTGTTCGAAATCTCCGAACAGGGCGAGCGCGGACGAGCGGGTTTTACCGCCATCCCGCCGCTGCTGACGCAAGTGGTCGAGCGCATCGAGACGCTGTACAACCGCGACAATTCCAGCGATGTCACTGGCGTCGCCACCGGCTTTACCGATCTGGACAAAATGACCTCCGGCCTGCAGCCTGGCGACTTGGTGATCGTCGCGGGCCGTCCGAGTATGGGCAAGACCGCGTTCTCCATCAATATCGCGGAGAACATCGCCCTGGAAGGCAAGCCGGTGGCCATTTTCAGTATGGAAATGGGTGGCACGCAACTGGTAATGCGTATGATCGGTTCGGTCGGACGCCTGAACCAGCACACATTGCGCACCGGCAAACTGGAAGACGAAGACTGGCCGCGCATGACGCATGCCCTGGGCTTGCTGAACGACGCGCCCATCTTCATTGACGAAACGGCCGGATTGAACGCGCTGGAACTGCGCTCGCGCGCGCGGCGATTGCACCGTCAGCATGGCGGACTCGGCTTGATCGTCATCGACTATATTCAGTTGATGTCTTCACCATCCGGCAAAGCGAGCGAGAACCGTGCCACGGAAATCTCGGAAATTTCACGTTCCTTGAAATCGCTGGCGAAAGAGTTGCAAGTGCCCGTGATCGCGCTGTCGCAGTTGAATCGAAGCCTGGAGCAGCGCCCCAACAAACGCCCCGTGATGTCCGACCTGCGCGAATCCGGCGCTATCGAGCAGGATGCCGACTTGATCTTGTTCATCTACCGCGACGAAGTCTACAACCCGGATTCGCCGGAAAAGGGCGGGGCCGAGATCATCATTGGCAAGCAGCGTAACGGCCCCATCGGTACGGTAAGGCTGACCTTCCGCGGGGAATTTACGCGCTTTGAAAACTACGCCCAGGGTCAATACCCGCAGGGCCACGGTCACGAAGAATAAGCCGCACGGCAGTTCGCGTCGCGGCCGCTTCCCGAACAATTACTGCATTAATTTCTTGGCTCACCGGAACTGTTCGGTTACAATGCGCGGCCTTTTACAGGCGCGTAGCTCAGCTGGTTAGAGCACCACCTTGACATGGTGGGGGTCGTTGGTTCGAGTCCAATCGCGCCTACCAATTAAACCTTCTTCTCCTTAACGATTTTCTTCGAGAAGCCAGTGAGAATCCCGTGTTTACACTGAGTTTGCATGGAGAAGAAGGCACCCAGGCCCTGCTGCAAACGGGCTATTCCTACTGCCTCGTTGTCCGTTCCGAATCCCAGCGTGCCGCCTTGCTCAAAAACTTGGGCGAGCAACCCGGCGTGGTCATCGTGCCGCACAACGGCGGATTGGTCAGCAATCTGCGCGTGTGGGAAAACATCATCCTGCCGGTGCAGTATCACGGCATTGAAGTTGCCGGAAAGCTCGAAGACAACGTGGTGCAGTTGCTGGTGCAGTGCGGTCTGGAAGACGAGATCGCCGTGTCCGGACTATTGCTCAAGCTGCCCGATCAATTGACGCTGTACGAAAAACGCTTGGTCGGTTTCGTGCGCGCCATGTTGATGAGTCCGGAGCTGATCATTTACGACTCCATGAACGAGGGATTGTCGCGCAAGGAACTGGCGCGAGTGGTCAAATTCGACAAAGTGTTCCGTTTATACTTTCCATTCCGCACCTCGGCGCTGGTGAGTTTCGAGGAATACCACGACAAAGAAGACCCGCGCCATCACGTAATCCAGTTGTAAACTACGCCCAGAATGAAATTGCCCAACTACAACCAGAGATTGCTGAGCATCGAACAGCGAACCCAGCGTTTTATGCTGGGTTCGGTTGTCGTCATGGTGCTGGTATTGCTGATGATTGCCGTCAAGCAGGACTATTTCCATCGCAGCACAGCCATCCTGTTCTTTACGCCGAATGCCCAGGGTTTGAGCAAGGGGATGGCGGTCAAATTCATCGGTTTTAAAGTCGGCAGCGTGAAGGAAGTGCGCATGCAGCCCAACGCGACGGTGCAGGTCACGGTGTCGCTGGACAACGAATATGTGCACCTGATCGGGCAGGATGCCAAGGCCAGACTGGTCAAGGAAGCGCTGGTGGGCGAAAGCGTGGTGGAAATCATTCCCGGTTCGCAACAGGTGCGTCAGGTGACGCAGAATAGCGTGCTGGAGTTCGAGCGCGGACAGGATGCAAGCAGCGTGGTCGAGAATCTGGCAGCACAGTTGCAGCCCATACTGAACGACATCCACCAGATCACGTCTTCCATCAACAATCCGAACGGCGATGTGCAGCAAACACTCAAGAACCTGAACCAGGTCACGGGCGGATTCCGCAAGACGGTGGATGAGTTCACCAAACTGGGGGCGAGCAGCAACCAGAAGCTGGACGGGGCGTACGGAAAAATCGACAAGGCGCTGGATAGCGTCAATTCCAGTCTGGAAACGCTGGATAAAGGCATCCCGAAACTGATGGACAAGGCCGATGCGACGCTCGATAACGTGCAGTCCGCCACTTCCGACATCAAGAAGATCACCAACGAATCCGCAGCGGAGATTCCTTCCCTGGTACGCAACAGCAATGCGCTGGTGCAGGACGGGCAGGAAACGCTGGGTGGGGTGAAAAATTCCTGGTTGCTCAACGGCCTGTTTCCCAAACCCGAAGAGCAGGCGTTGCCGGTCGACGGCTACGTTGCGCCGAAATCGCAGTGACGGGAGCTGGCATGGGTTTTCGGTCAATCATCATTTTAATATGCAGCTTGATGCTGCTGTCTGCGTGCGGCCATGTGGAAGAAACGCGCAGCGCACGGCAGCAACAGGCGACCGAATTCAATCAGCGTGCACAGCGTGCGTTCCAGCGCGGCGAATATCAGGTTGCGGCATCTTTCTATGAGAATGCACTGCAACTGGATATTGCGGTGGAGAACGTGAATGGCATTGCCATCAACACACTCAATCTGGCGAAGGTGAATCAGGTGCTCGGCAAGACTGCGCTGGCACAGCGCTACCTCGACAGCCTGCTGGAAGACAAGGCGCTTCAGTATCCGTCTGCTCAGCTTGCTGCTGCGGCAGCGCAGAAGTCCCTGCTGAGTTTGCAGGAGGGGGATGTGGCCGGTGCCACGACCTGGGTGGACAGGGCCGCAGCATATTGCGCAGCGGACTGCAGCCTTTCCGGCGTGATCGACAATGCCCGCGCCGGCATCGCCCTGCGTGCGAACGACGCAGACAAGGCGCTGTACTGGAGCGAACGCGCTGCATCGGCGAACAAATCCGCCTCGCAACTGGAATATGCCAACTCCTTGCGCCTGACGGCCTCGGCGAGGCTGTTGAAGAATGAGCACGAACCCGCGCTGCGTTTGCTGGAAGGAGCGCTGGGGATCGACAAAACGCTCGGTCTGCCGGAAAAGATACGCATGGATCTGCTGCTGTCGGCGCAGGCGCACGAGAAGCTGGGCCATGCCGAGCAGGCGGCACAGTTCCGCGACAGAGCGGCGCGTATCGCCGCGACTGCGGTGAAGTGAGATAGCAATGGAAACGCTGAAGCGTCTGAACGACCCGAAGATCAGGATGTTGCTGGGCCTGATCCTGTGTTTGCTGGTCGCGTTGCTGCTGCATTTGACCCGTACCGGCGAACAATTGAGCCGTGCCGTGCTGGATACGCAGTTAGAGCAGATGCAGCAGCACGATGTGCACCAGTTGCAGAACGACGTGCTTATCGTCGGCATCGACGAGGACGCCACCAAGGTGTTGAAAGAACCGTTTGCGCTGTGGCATCCGCATCTGGGCAAGTTCCTGGACGCGATGGTCAAAGCCAAACCCTCCGTGCTCGGTCTGGATATCGCGCTGCCGGACCGGTCCTACCAGTTTCTGGTTCCCCAATACGATCAAGGCTTGATGCAGGGTTTGCAGAACCTGAAGGCGCAGACTCCGCTGGTGGTGGCGCAGATGCTGGATGAAAGCGGGGCTTTCCGCCCGGTTCACGCGCCTTATATTTCCGCCGTGGGGGCGGATGCACTGGCTTCGGTGGTGGTTTGCCAGGACGGCGACGGTGTGGCGCGCCGCTTCGATCCCAACTTGTGCACGGTGAATGCGCAGGGCTCGATGCTGGTCGAAAAAATGGCGGCGCATCTGGGCAAGGCCAACCCGGGAACCGGCTTGGTGGATTTCAGCGCGGGAAACAAGTTCGAATACATTCCATTTCTCAAAGTGCTGGAGTGGCAGGCGCAGGGCGACACAGAACAATTGGCGCGCACCTTCGGCGGCAAGCCGGTGCTGCTGGGCGTGGTATCCCGTTTCGGGGATCGCGTCCGGGCGCCGGTTCCGTTGGCGGCGTGGGACCCCTTCAAACTTCGGGTTCCGGGCGTGCTGATGCAGGCGCAGATATTGCGCTCAATGTTGAGCAAGGGCTTGATCCGCGAAGTGAACGACTTTGTTGTGGGCGCACTGACTTTATTCGCCGCCTTGTTCTGGCTGGGACGTATCAACTGGTACAAATTCGCCGCACTGGCCGCATTTCCGTTCCTGATGTTTGCTGTGTCCACTTGGCAATTGGGGCAGGGCATGTATTTGCCGATAGGCGGAATGCTGCTCTCCGCCGCGTTCGCCTTTATTGCGCGGTTGCTCTATGAAGGGGCGCTGCAGGTGCAGAAGCGCCACTGGTTGCGCGACACTTTCGGCAGTTACGTGAGTCAGGAAGTGCTGCAAGAAATCATGGCGGGCAACATTCATTCCGGGCTCGATGGAACACGCGTGCGCCTGTGCATTCTGTTCGCGGATATCCACAATTTCAGCGCGCGCAGCGAAAGCCGTCCGGCGCAAGAAGTGGTTTCCCTGCTCAATGATTACTTCTCGGAGATGACCGTGGCTATCCACCAGCACAAAGGCACGGTGGATAAATTTATCGGCGACGGCGTCATGGCATTCTTTGGCGCGCCGCAGGCGCTGGAGTGTCCCGAGCAAAACGCGCTCGAAGCCGCACAGGAGATGTTGCTGCGCCTGCGCCTGGTCAATGCGCGCTTGCAGGAGCAGGGCGTCGCACCCGTCGAGATCGGCATCGCACTGCATGTGGGAGAAGTCATCACCGGCAACATCGGCTCCAGGGTGCGGCATGAATACACCGTGATCGGCGACGCGGTGAGTCTCACCGCCAAGCTGGAAGAGCTGACCAAGACCCTTGGCTATCCCGTGGTGTGCAGCGCTGCCGTGGCTCAGGCCGTGGAGAGGTCGGGAGGGCTGAACGACTGCGGCGAACAGACAGTCAAGGCTGTGGCACTCCATGTGTACGGCTGGAACCCGCCTTTGCTGGCCGAAAAGTGATGCTCGCCTACTGGCTGAAATTCATCTCGTGGTTGAAGATGGGGCGGATGCGCCAGACGATCATCGGTTGTCTGCAACTGCTGTGGTATGCCTTCACCCATCTGCGCGTGTTGCGTATTGCCCCCGTGAACGCCGTGTTCCACCGCCAGATGTTCTTTACCGGCGTCGAGGCATTGCGCATCGTAGCCATGTTCGGCTTGCTGAGCGGCGCGCTGGTCATTACCCAGATCACCTCGCTGGTCGGCGGTGACAGCGAACTGACGGTGAAAATCCTGATCTGGACCGTGGTGCGCGAAGTCGGCCCCCTGTTTGCAGCCATCATCATCATCGCGCGCAGCAGCTCTGCCATTGCCTCCGAACTCGCGCTGATGAAGACGCGCGGCGAAATGACCAGCCTGATTCGTATGGGCATATTGCCGCACGACTACCTGCTGGTGCCGCGTATTGCCGGCGTGACGCTGGCCGTTCTGGCCCTCACCATCTATTTCCAGGTCGTGGCCTTCGGCGGCGGGCTGGCGGTCAGCGACATGTTCCAGAACGTGTCCTATGTCGACCAGGTGGGGCGCTTCCTGCAAACTGTCAAACTGACCGAGTTTGCTGTGGTTGCGTTCAAGGGTTGCCTGTTCGGCCTCGCCAT
>JAUSBC010000115.1 GCA_030652215.1 Sideroxyarcus sp. | reverse complement strand
CTGCGGTCAGATATTCCTGTAGGTTGGGCAAAGCGTAGCGTGCCCAACATTGACAACGATGCCTGTTGGGCACGCTACGCTTTGCCCAACCTACACATATGCACGTATGTTTCGTCATTAACGGGGGACGATACTAGTCGGGCTTCCCCGATTCCACATACCGGCAATAAGTCTCGCGGATGAACAACGTGCCAAGCAGACCCAGCAGCGAGAAACCCGCCAGAATCGCGATGCCTGCCTGATAGTCCGCCAGACCGAGCGGCGCGTCGGCCCGCACCGCGTGCGCTTGATCAATGGCCCAGCCTACCAGCGGCTGCAGGATAGCCGTACCAAGGAAGCCGCCGACATTTACCACGCTGGTGGCCATGCCGGAAAGCGCGGGCGGATTGACCTCTTTGGCGCACGACCAGCTCAGCGTGAAGCTGGGCGCGCACAAACCCATGAGCAGGAACAAGCCATAACTGGCAACTCCGGACATCGGCAGACCGAGCAGCAGCGGCACCCAGCACAAACAGTACGCCAGCGCCCCGACGATCATCACCGGCTTGCGCCGCCCGATGCGATCCGACAACGTGCCGATAAAGAACGCGCCGATTGCGAATCCCGCCAGCAACAGGGTCGTGTGGCTGGTAGCTGCCGCGCGATCCATGCCGTACACGTCGCGCAAATACGGCACCGCCCACAATCCGCCGAACGCGAACAACGTTCCCGCCAAGCCCATGTTCACCCACAGTCCGGGCCAGGTTGCGCGGTTCTTCAACACGATCAGCAAACCGTCGTACCAATGCCCGCTGTGCGGCGGATGCGCGGCCTTGCCGTCCAGTTCGCGCAGGCTGGGCAGATTTGCCTCGCCCGGATTATTGCGCACCAGCAACCAGGCCAGTAGCGCCAGCAGTAGCGAGAACACACCCACTGCCTCAAACACGGTGCGCCAGGAATAGTAGGCCAGCACCCAGGCCAGCGGCGCGGCGGCCAGCAGGGACCCCACATTGCCCAGCAGTATGGTCACGCCCGTCATGGTGGCGAAATGCCGGTCGTGGAACCATGCGGCGTTGAGCTTGAGCATGGCGATGAACGTGACCGACACGCCCAGCCCGATCAGCAGCCGCCCGACCGATGCCACGGCCAGCGTATCCGCCATGCCGAACAACAGCGAGCCAACGCCGCCTATCACGCCGCCAATGGCCACCACGCGGCGCGGCCCCATGGTGTCGACGAGAATGCCGGTAGGAATCTGCATGGCCATGTACACGTAGAAATACGTCGCCGCCAAAGCGCCCAGTTCCGCCGCGCTGGCATGAAACGTCTGCTGCAGGTCGGCCGAGATCGCCGCCGGGGCGAAGCGGTGGAAGAAGGACAACACATAAGCCAGTCCGACGATGGCGAAAGCCGTCCAGCGGTATCGCAGGAGTTGACTGGCTTGGCGGGTATTCAGCATGGAGAGTCACCGCGCTTCGGAACATGGCCGAAGCGTTCAATATCAAGAATGCGTTGGGGGAAGCTTGTTCCGTCCGGATATCCCGGACGTGCCCGAAGGTAGACAATGTCTGCGGATGTGTCAACCGGCAAGACCGAAATGCGGCCATTCAACGATATGCGCAAACTGCTAAAGACAGGCGCGTTTGAGCCGATAGAGGAATGAACCCGGACTCTCTCGCCGCCATCGAGGCGGGGCCGCATCCGGTCATGCCCGCACCTTCAGGATGGAAGATATGTCAGTCAGAATCGGAATGCTGTTAACGCTGTTGTCGTCCCAGATCGCCATCGCCGTCCTTGCCGTCAGTTTCGGAAATTCAGCCACCGGATGGGGAGCCTGCATTTTCGTTGCCCTCGTCTCGCTGGTTGCAACGCACCTGCTCATCAAGTCCAGCCTGTATGCCCCGCTGACGAACCTGTGCGCCACCATCCAGACCATCAAGATGGAAGGCAACCTCGCGCTACGCCAGGCCTCTGCGGGCGGTGCGACTGCCGGCACAATCAAAACATTCAACGAACTGATGGACAATTTCCAGAGCATCGTCGGAAAAGTGATTTTCAACTCCGGTCAGGTCGCAGCCTCGGCGGAATTGCTGGAAGGCATGTCCAGACAAGTCGCCGCCGGATCGCGCGCGCAGCACGACGCGGCCGATGCCGCCAGCCAGGCCATCGGAGAAATGACAGGCAATATCCAGAACATCGCGGAAAACGCCCGGCTTGCCGCCGTGAGTGCGGGCGAATCGCGCGACCTTTCCAGCGGCGGCGCAAAGATCGCCCAGAATGCCGCCGCTGAAATCGAACGTATCGCCCTGGCGTTCGAAGACTCCGCCGCCTCGATCAACCAGTTGGGCGAACGCTCGCAACTCATCAACGGCATTGCGGGCTCGATCAGCGACATCGCCGAACAAACCAACCTGCTTGCCCTCAATGCCGCCATCGAAGCCGCGCGTGCAGGCGAGCAAGGACGAGGCTTTGCGGTGGTTGCCGACGAGGTTCGCAAGCTCGCCGAACGGACTTCCGTTGCGACCAAGGAAATCGCCACGGTAATCTCCAGCATCCGGGCGGAAACGTCCGCGTCGATAGGTAAAGCGCAATCAGGCACCGCGCTGGCCCGCGACGGTGCCGGACTGGCACGCCAGGCAGCCGATGCGCTCACCCACATCAACCAAAGCTCGCAGGCGATGCTGGACAAATCGGCCGCCATCGCCAGCGCCATCACGGAACAAACCGTGGCCGGCGAACTGGTGGGCAAGAAAATGCAGAACATCCTGGAACAGGCCGAACGCAACTCCGGCGTCGTCGAAAAAATGCTGGTGCAGGCCACACACCTCGACCATCTGGCGGTTAACCTGAAGGAAATCGACAACGTGTTCAAGATGGGTGCATCCGGCACCCAATGTCTGGAAACACACGCCAAAGCACCCGCCGTGGTACAGGCAGCGGCGCGCGAAATCGAAAAGGCATTGGAGAGGGCGGTCGCCTCCGGCAGGATAGTCATGGCCGACTTGTTCGACGAAAACTATGAGCGTATTCCCAATGTGGAGCCGCCCAAGTATCACACCCGTTTCGACAGACTGACCGACGAGCTGTTTCCGGCCATCCAGGAAGCCATACTCCAGCAGCATCCCGAATTTGTGTACGCCGGAGCGGTGGACAGGAACGGCTATTTCCCCACACACAACAAGAAATTTGCGGCGGCGCCCACCGGGGATCCCAAGATCGACCTCGCCTACTCCCGCAGCAAACGCATCTTCAGCGATCCGGTCGGCAAGCGCTGCGGCAACCACACCCAGCCTTTCCTGATCCAGACCTACCGCCGCGACACCGGGGAAGTCATGCACGACATCTCGACCCCAATCATGGTCGGCGGAAAACAATGGGGCGGATTCCGCATCGGGTACAAGGCGTAAGCCAGCATGCTTGTGCCGACTTATTTGCTGCGGACGGGTTGGTCTAATCGCGAGCAGCCGTAGGTTGGGCAGAGCGAATGGGTAACGGCGCAGCCGTTGGGACCCATCGGCCTCCCCCTTGAGGGGAAAGCGTAGCGTGCCCAACAATGCCTAAACAACACCGCCCCGTCATTCCCCCGCTTCAATATCGCCTGTCTCACCCGTATCCGGGTTTCCCTCGAAACGTTGGGCACGCTTTGCATTGCCCAACGTACGACGAGCTGGTTTGTCGCGGACGGGTTGGTCTAATCCCGAGAAGGATTAAGGCGCCGGATCGGCGTGCGGTTGGCGCACGGGCAGCCATATCCGGAAAGTCGAGCCGACGCCCTGCGTGCTGCTGACGGTGATTTCTCCGTGGTGCTTTTGCACGATGCTGTAGGAAACGGAAAGCCCCAGGCCCGTGCCCTGCCCCACGGGCTTGGTGGTAAAGAAAGGCTCGAACAGGCGCGGAACGATTTCCGGCGGAATGCCGCTCCCGGTATCGGCCACTTCCACCCACACGCGCTCGCCCTGCGTACCGCTGCGCAGGGTAATCGTTCCCTGCTCCGCGATGGACTGCGAGGCATTCACCAGCAGATTCATGAACACCTGGTTGAGCTGCGGCAGTATGCATTCCACCAGCGGCAGCTCGCCGTATTCCCTGACGACCGTGCACTTGTACTTCAATTCGTTCCAGACGACACTGAGGGTGCTTTCCAGCCCCTGATGAATATCGTCCATCTGCCATTTGTCCTGTCTGTCAGCGTGCGAAAAGTCTTTCAGATCCTGCACGATCTTCTTCACCCGGTTAATTCCATTGTGGGATTCGGACAGAAGCGCAGGCACGTCTTTCTTCAGAAATTCGAGATCGACCCGCTTCTTGATGTTGCCGATTTCATTGCCGGCGGTTTCATCCAGCGACGGTTCCGCTTTTTCGTAAGCGGCCAGCACGGAAAAAATGTCGCCCAGATATTTCTCCAGCGTGCCGATGTTGGATGAAACGTAGCCGATGGGGTTGTTGATCTCGTGCGCAACGCCGGCAGCCAACTGGCCGATGGAGGCCATTTTTTCGGACTGCAGCAACTGACTGTGGGCCTGCCCCAGTTTTTCGTTGAGCTCTTTCAGCTCCAGGTTGAATCGGTTGAGCCGCTCAACCTGGTCTTGCACTTCCTTCTCGGCGCGCTTGCGTTCGGTGATATCGCGCACGTTGGCCAATACATAGGGCTTGTCGAGTGCGGTATAGCGCAGACTCACCTCCACCGGGAAGGTTGAACCATCCTTGCGCCGGTGCACGCCTTCGAGCAGCCTCGTGCCGATTTCCTGAAGCTCCGCCATCCCCCGATGCAAAGCCTCGGCATCGAGATCGGGCGCGATATCGCTAATGCACAGAGTCAAAAACTCTTCGCGGCTATAGCCCAAGTCCTTGCATTCCTTCTCGTTGACGTCGAGGAATCGCAGGGAGACGGGATCTATCACTTCCAGTCCGTCGTTAGAACTGTCGAGCAAGTTGCGAAAGATCGTCAGCTCCGTCTCCACGCGCTTGCGTTCGGTAATGTCGCGAACAATACCGATACCCATCCATTGCTCGCCGTGCCTGGCCGAAGAGAGGGCGATTTCGATGGGGAATATTTCACCCTCTTTGCGTATCGCTTCCAGCTCCAGCGTCTTGCCGACCGCGTTGCCCTGGCCTGTTCTCAGGAAGTTCGAAAAGCCCGCCGTGTAGGCCTCGCGATAGTGCTCGGGCGCCAACAGGGTATGCAAATCGCGGCCCATGACCTCTTCCTCGCGATAGCCGAATATCTTCTCCGCCGCGGCATTCCAGAACGAAACCAGGCCGTCGGCATCCACCATGATCAATGCGTCCTGGGCGGCGGCACTGGCGGAACGGAATTTCTCTTCGCTTTCGCGCAATGCCGCTTCGGCCTGCTTGATCTCACTCAGGTCGGTCATGGTACCGACGAAACCGGCAATGCGCCCCTGCTCGTCGCGCATGGGAGTGATGGAAAGCAGCACCGGCACAAGCCGGCCATCCTTGGCGCAGCGCAGGGTTTCGCCGCGGAATTCGCCCTGCTCAATCGAGATTATGCTGGTCTGCTCGGTTGAGAGCGCAAGGCTGAGCGGCGGCGAGAGGATATCAATGCTCTTCCCGGCGATTTCCTCGGGGGTATAGCCGAACAGGCGTGTGAATGCGGGATTCACGTATTTGAAATGCCTCCCCGCATCGACCACCACGATTGCCTCGCTGGTGTGCCGCAGTGCGGCTTCGTACGGGTTGCCCTTCAATGCAAGTCTGTCCATGTGTGCTGTTTACCTCGTGCGCAGGAATAGCAAATCCAAACCGGCACCATTCACCGCCAGCTTCGGCAAATCATATCTTGAAGTAAGCCATGTCTTCCTGCAATTTGCCGGCCAGCACATTCAACTGATCGGCCGCGGCGGCGTTGCTTTGGGTTGCAGCATTGGTTTCCTCGGTCATGGAGGCGATGCTCTCGACGTGACCCGCAATCTCGTTGGCCGTGACCGCCTGCGCCTTGGTTGCATTCGCCACCTCCTGCGCCTTCGACAAGGAGTCGGTCGCCTGGCGCTGGATATCGTCCAGCACCACCGTCGCCTGCATGGCCAGTTCCTGCCCCTGTTTGACCAGCGGCGTCGCGTTTTCCATGGCGATCACCGTCTGCTGCGTATCCGCCTGGATGGCTTCGACCATGTTCGAAATTTCGGACGTCGCCTGGGAAGTGCGCTCCGCCAGCTTGCGCACTTCGTCGGCCACCACCGCAAAACCCCGCCCCTGCTCTCCGGCCCGCGCCGCTTCGATGGCGGCGTTGAGGGCCAGCAGGTTGGTCTGGTCGGCGATTTCCTTGATGACCAGGGTGATCTTGCCGATTTCCTGGGAACGGGTGACCAGCGACTGGATACGCCCGGTGGAATCATGCACAGAACTGGCAATGTTCTCGATCTTCTGCGCGGCTTCGCGCACGACAATGCCGCCCTTGCTTGCAAGATCGGCCGTCTCGCGCGAATTGCGCTCCGTCGTCAGCGCGATTTCCGACACCTCGTTGATACTGACGGTGAGTTCTTCGATGGCGGCTGCGGTCGCGGCGCTGGACTCGGCCTGGCTGCGCGTTGCCTGGCTGATTTCGCGCGCGGCCACGGACAACTCGCTGGATTCCTTGGCCAGAATCCCGGTGCTGCTACGGATGTCGCGCACGATGCCCGCAAGCTTGTCTTGCATCTTTCCCAAGGTGGCCAGCAGATTTCCCGGCTGATCGCTGGAGGAGACGATGCGCCGCGTCAGGTCGCCATTGGCGAAACCTTCCGCCTGCACCGCAGCCTCTGCAGGCTCGCCGCCGATCTGACGCATCACGCTGCGCTCAATCGTCCAGCCCAGCACACCGAGCAGGACGGCGATCACCGCCAGGAAGATGGTTGAAGTCGTCGCCGCGTGCCGGAAATCGGCATCGACGTCTTCAATGTACACGCCGGTTCCCAGCCACCAGCCCCAGGGCTGGAAAACCTTGGCGTAAGACACCTTCGGAATCGGGTCCTTGGAGCCCGCCTTGGGGAACATATAGTCAATCTGGGCGCTGCCGTCCTTCTTGAGCATCTCTATCCATTCCTTGATGTACTGCTTGCCGTTGGGGTCTTTGGTATCCAGAAAGTTTTTGCCCTCGCGTTCGGGCTTGGAGGCATGCATGAGATTCACGCCGTCGAGGTCGTAGATAAACACGTAATCGGCACCGTTGTTATACCGGCTCTTGCGCAGGTTATCCTTGGCCAGGCGCTGGGCTTCCTGCTCGGTGATCTTGCCTTCCTTGAACAGGTCGTATTGCGTCTGGATCACGCCCAGTCCGGAATCGACTATCGCCTGTATCGTCAGCTTCTTTTCATCCAGAATGTGACTTCGCAAGCTCAGTACCGAATAGCCTCCCAGCAAGATGAGACCCAGCAACATGCTGCCGAGCAATACATAGAGACGCGCTTTCAGGGTGAGGGTGTTTTTCATGGCAGCTCCCGGATTCGTCGAAAAGCCAAAATGGTCAATCTTGAGGAAATAGCCTTGTACCGCCGCACGGACACGTTACTCCATGCCCGGCAAACCCGAAAGGCCTCAAAGACAATGCAAGAGGAATCACCGGCAAATCGCCGCATCCGGGGAATAAACCCCTTACGGCACAACCCGGCAAATCTTTAGCAAGGCAGCTTCTGGGTTATATTGCGAGCCTTCGCTCTACCCCCGATGGGTAGCCTGCGCATAAAGCACAAATACCACGGCACCAACACAGGAAATCCAATGGCCATCAAAGCAACCGTCTTCAAAGCCAATCTGCAAATCGCGGATATGGAGCGTCACTATTATCAGGACCACGCGCTAACATTAGCCCGCCACCCTTCGGAAACCGATGAAAGACTTATGGTCCGGTTGCTGGCCTTTGCTCTGCACGCACATGAATACCTGGAATTCGGCCAAGGCATGACAGCCGATGATGAGGCGGACTTGTGGTTGAAAGATTTAACCGGTGCGATTGAGTTGTGGATCGACGTGGGACTACCCGACGAGAAGCTGATTCGCAAAGCCTGCGGCCGTTCCAATCAGGTAATCGTTTACACCTATGGGGGACGCATCGCCGAAATGTGGTTTGCGCAGAATAGCAGCCAGTTTGAACGACTCAAAAATCTCACCGTGATCAACCTGCCCGTAGAAACCACGCGCGCCATCGCCAAACTCGCGCAGCGCACGATGCAAGTGCAATGCACGATTCAGGACGGGCAAGTATGGATGAGCGATGGAAATGAAAGCGTAGTCGTGGAGCGGGTGATTTTGAAGGCACCTGCAGCCGCATGAAGTTTAGTAGTCCGGATTTCTTCTGACCGGTATCGACTGATGTTCGTCCAAGCGGCTACGGCGGGACGCATCCATTCGACTTTTGCGCGCAGTGGCGGTAGCATCGCCGCCCATTTTTACCGGCCCGGTTTTAACCCATCTCCCGCCCATGTCTGTTGAAACTCCCGCCCGCGCCTGCGGCATCGATTTTGGTACTTCCAATTCCACTGCGGGCTGGCTGCATCCCGGCCAGCCGCCCTTGCTGGCACTCGAAGACGGCAAGCTCACCTTGCCCTCGGTGATATTTTTCAATGCCGACGAAAATACCGTCAGCGTCGGCCGGGCCGGCCTCAACGAATATCTGGAAGGCTACGAAGGCCGCCTGATGCGCGCCTTGAAAAGCCTCCTGGGCAGCAGCTTGATGGAAGGCAGAACCGAGGTTCAAGGGCGCTCGAAGACTTACATCGAATTGCTGACCCAGTTCATCGCCGAACTCAAACAGCGAGCCGAAGCGGCGGCGGACAGATCTTTCGACCAAGCCGTGTTCGGCCGGCCGGTGTTTTTCGTGGATGACGACACAGCGGCCGACCGCAAGGCCGAGGCAACCCTCGAAGCCATCGCCCGCGCCACCGGCTTCCGCGAAGTGAGTTTTCAGTATGAGCCCATCGCTGCGGCCTATCACTACGAACGCCAGATCGACCGCGAGGAACTGGTGCTGATCGCCGACATCGGCGGCGGCACCTCGGACTTCTCCCTGATCCGGCTTTCGCCGCAACGGGCACGGGTCGCGGATCGGCGCGACGATCTGTTGGCCAACGGCGGCGTGCACATAGGCGGCACCAACTTCGACCAGCAACTGAGTCTGGCCGGGGTGATGCCCCTGCTTGGCTATCGCAGCAAGCTCAAGCGCGGCATGGAAATTCCGTCCAGCTACTACATGAACCTGGCCACCTGGCACACCATCAATCAAGCCTATACACGCCGGACTTGGGCCGACCTGCAGGAACTCTATCTGGACACCCAGGCACCTGAAGCCATGGACCGCCTGTTCAAACTGATCCGCGAACGCGCCGGCCATTGGCTGGCAATGCAAGTAGAGGAAGCCAAGATCGCCCTGTCCGCTGGCGACAGCGCCATCCTGCACCTGGATCGGCTGGCACCGGATCTGCGCCACACGCTGACCCGGATCGAGTTCGAACAGGCCTCCACGCACTTGGTGGAGCGGATCGGGGCCACCCTGAGCGCTTTGCTGGTACAGGCCGGCGTGCATTGCGAGGCAGTGGATACGGTGTTTTTCACCGGCGGTGCCAGCGGCGTGCCGCTGCTGCGCGAACGCATCGCCGCCCTGCTGCCCCAGGCGCGGCGCATAGAAGGCGACTTGTTCGGCAGCATCGGCGCCGGCCTCGCGGTAGAGGCGCAACGCCGCTTCGGCTGACGACACCACCCGGCGACTGCTTCTCGGCCCAGGCTATTGCCTCCCGGCAATATATTGCTAGAATGCCATATATGGAAACGCAACTCGTCATCAAGGACCGAGTACGCAAAGGCGATGCGCTCATCGAGCGGGTTGTCTGGGTGGTTCCCGCTCCTGTGAGGGGCTGTTCGCACCGCTTCAAGTACCGGCTGTACTGCGGGCAAAATGGCGCAACCGTGGTGCGCTATGACAATGAATCCGGCAAAGGCGATCATCGGCATCTGGGCAAGAATGAACGCCAGCAAGCCTATCTGTTCACCACGCTGGAACAACTGATAATGGATTTCGAGGCGGATGTCATCCGCCTGTTAGGAGGAAAAGATGAAAGCGATCATTGAACTGACCAGTTGGAAAACTTCCCAAGCGCGTGCCGTGCGCGCAGCCAAAAGAGCCGACGCAGGCAAGCCTGTCTCTGCCGATTACCACCTCGATTTCGATTCAATGGCGAGTCTTTTCTCGGACATCACCCCTGCGCGAATGCAAGTGATCGAAACCTCCAAGCAACTCGGTGCGCTCAGTGTTTACGCCTTGGCCAAGGCGATGGGGCGCAACTACTCGAACGTGCATCGCGACGTGAACAAACTGCTGGAGCTTGAACTCCTGGCGCGCGATAAAGATGGGAAAGTTTATGTGCCCTGGAAAGACGTGGTGCTGAATGTTTCATTGACGGGTGACTCGTTGGCTGCGTGACGCCACCATGCAAGCGCTGCCACAAGCCATGTCGCTGGAGATTTGTGATGTTAACCCCAACGGCGCTGCGACAGGGCTTGCGAATTTATTCCGAAACCATATCGACGTCTGACGTGCTGTAACTTCTGCTTGTCGGCCATTTCGGTGATGGCTCCTAACGAATTCGTTGCCGCAAACCGGACACTGGCGAGATATAACTTTCGACCCTGAGCGGTCTCCCAGCCAACGCACATTGAATTGTCGGTTCTCGGCCTAAGCGGCCAAACCAATTGATTGCGAATTTGACTTCTTATCTGATCAGAGCGGACATCAACCCTGAGCTAAAGGGCGCAAAAGGAGCGCATGTGGAATTTGCGTCCATTTTGAGCGTCGTGTTATGCACTTCAGCATTCTTCTAACATCTGAGCGATCTTTATGATTTCGTCCACAATTGGTTGAATCTCATACCTAGTTCCGAGACTCTCAAAGACTCCAACGTCAATGTAGTAAGCGCGGAATACATGAAGCGGAACCCCGCCAGTGTTAGGAGAGCCGCCTACGTAAAATGGAATCACATGACCGGTGACCGGTTTATCCCACAAGTAGGTATCCAGTTTCTCGTCAAAGTGCTCTAAGTAGTCCCTGAGCCTTTTGTCTTTCAGCGGACTGTTGTCTTCGAGGCGGAACCTCGCCCGTAGCGTCTTCCCTCTTTCGGCGTGAAGGTTGTGTTTCCCGTCCCACACCGGCCAGAAATAACGACGGATTGCAGCTGCATTTGTAACTAAGTTTTCTAGATGATCTAGTACTGCACGACTTAACTCTGCTGTCTGATCGAAGTCGCCTTGAGTGTCATTCGTCATCTGAACGTAGTCAGCGAGATACTCAATCGACTGCATTGCGGATGAGCAGTGACGCCTTATGGCTTCGATATAGAAAGCGTAATACATCGGCAACACGCCTCCGTACTCCTTGATCGCTGCTTCTCGATTTTCTTCAAGCATAAGGTGGAAGCGAGCGGCCTGCGCGGTTTTTCGCACAGATCCATTCGATTGAAAGGTTATGCGTCTGGCGTGAGTACAGGCAAGGCATCTCTTAGCTCCCCATTGTTCTCAATGATCTTGGATTGAACGTATTGGCAATACTCTGCGGGCACGTTGTGCTCACGAAGGCCAGCCAGGATATGACTGACGTAAGCCGCGGAAGTCATCAAATTGGCTTGGCGGTTCTTCACGACGTAAGTCGTGGCACGGACGGTTGCCCCATCATTTGTAACAACGTTAATCATTGCGCGGACGTAGTTTGTGCCTTCACCTTCAATTGCATCGAGGGACTTTCGACCTTTCTCCTTCGCCGTATCACGCGACAACAGGAAGTCAGGGATTTCGTACAGCACGCCGTAGACGGTTCTACCCGCATTGCTTGGCAGAAGATCAGCCGCCGCACAGTTGTTCGATTTGCTCCATACGGAAAAAACGAGCTCAAACGGCTCGATGGTCGTTGCGACGCAAACTACCTTTGCATCACCCGCAAGCCGATCATCGCTGTTGAGTCGGGCAACCGACATGTTTGAGCCGTACTGGAACACTAGGGCCATTGTGGATTCGTCCGCTGACTAAGTCGCATAACGTATAGCTAAGGGGCGCGCCGAAGGCGCGTCCCAGCGACCAAAGGGAGCGAGCTTGAGCGTAGGGTTAGCCATCATACCCATTGATTTTCATAAATTGTGCGACGGAGCACCTGAACGGCAAACATCGACATTTCCTCCAATTCGCTCATAAGTGGCTCCGATGATCTTTCTAATTCTCGATCCTGCCACGGTTCATCAACGTGGACCCAGTTGTTTCTATATATTCGGAGCTCATGCAGGTCATTCTTCAATGACGCTTCAAGCGGTGCAATTTCAATGAGTGAATACAACGTTTCTCTATTCGTTGTGGCGTACTCGGAGCGAAGGTAAGTTTCAATGCCAGCGACTGAGGTTAGGATTGAAGCCAAGTGCGCACCTTTTGCAAAAGCAATATCCGCCTCCTGGACTATGAACGTACACCACCCAGAAAGTATTACGCCGCCTTTCAGTAATGCGTCATCAAGCGATTTCAAATGATCCCAGCGCTCTTCTTCAGTCATTGGATATTTGATGGCTAACAGTTATTAGACAGACCCACCGGTCTGTACTATTAAAAATAGTGTGGAATACAAATTTTCGATATCCAATTGATTCATTGAGCTCTCCCGAATTTATTGTTCCACATATGCATAATAGTACGGGCAGGGACGAATGTCTTCTTTGGGGGAAAATATGAGCGACCGTTTATGGCACATTGCAGTAGCTCAAGTTGCGAAATTGCCTTCGGTAAAGCTGCCGTTCGCGAGGGGCTGTTCCGGCCGAGCATCGGACGCTGCTTATCAAATAAAGTCTGATCCACAACAAATTACGCACCGCAATATCAGTTTTCCGCCAGATTCTTGTAGATGAAATTGTGCAACAGGGTGCGTTCGTAGCCGTCGGGCTGATGAAACTCCAAACCGGTCAGCACGATCCGCTCTTCGCCGACATTATCCGCAACGCTGCCCACATTCCGGATGATGGCCGGCACAACGAATACCTGTTCCTCGCCGTCAACAGGCAGGCGGAAACTCACTTCTATTTCATCCCCGATCTGCCCGAATTCCCATTTGGAATGAATGCGCGCACCGGAAATGCTCATATCCTCGATGGTTGCAGGGATCGGTTCCACGGCACCTGTCTTGATCGAACACACCAGCCGGATTTTGGCGCGCAGCGCACTGCGCATGTTGATGGTGCTGATCTTCGGCGGGAACGAGAGATGCAGGTAGGGATACGGCGCGAGGCAGACGTTGATCACGTCTGCCGTGAATTCGTAGGTCTTGGTGCCGGAGAATCCGCGCACCAAATAGCTTTCACCCTTCTTCACGAAGAGCAGTTTTGAGTCCTGCATCGGATGCGAAACCAGCACGCTTTTCTTGTTCAGGTAGCCGATGAGCTTGACGTAATAACGCTGCCTGGCCGGTGTGAAATCCTGCAGTTGGACGATGTCGCCGATGCCGATCTTCACCGAAAACAGATCGCCCTGTTCGGCCTGCTTGCCGGCTGGCACGGCATCGTGCGTTATGTTTCTCATTGTTCGTCCATCGCAAATAGTTTTTATCGAACGCAGACTGCTTGCTTGCCCCGGCGGCCGGGGCATTGGCGCCTGTTAGTGGGGCGTGGCTTTCTCGATCATCTTCTGCAGTTCACCTTTTTCGAACAGGTCTTTCATGATGTCGGAGCCGCCGATCAACTCGCCCTTGATATAGAGCTGGGGGAAAGTCGGCCAGTCGGCGTAGTACTTCAGGTTGTCGTGGATCTCCTTGTCCGCGAGCACGTTCACCGCGACGTAGTCCTTGACTCCGCATGCCTTGAGCACCTGCGCGGCCAGACCGGAAAAACCGCATTGCGGAAACTGTGGCGTGCCCTTCATGTACAGCACGATGGGGTTTGTTGTAACCGTCTGCTCGATCTTTGCCAGTGCGCTGCTCTTTTCGTCCATGTTTTTCTCCTGAAGGCTTATGCCTGGTTGGCCCATTGTTCCGGGGTAAATGTCTTCATCGACAATGCGTGTATGTCTTCCATCTTGTCGCCCAGCGCGCGATACACGAGCTGGTGCTGCTGCAGCATTCCTTTGCCCTCGAAAGCCTTGCTCACGATCACGGCCTCGAAATGACGGCCGTCGCCGTCCACTTCGATGTGCGCGCATTCCAGCCCCTGCAGGATGTAGTCCTTTACGTTTTCTGGTGTCACCATGATGTTGTTCCTCGATTGTCAATTTGCAGGGCGCTGCGGATTATCGCTCATTCATTCGGCCAATAGGCGGTGGATATTCCCTCGCCCAGGTCGGCCTCGATCAGGCGCCGCCGCACTTCGAGCAGGCGCGCGATCAGCGCCGGCTCGCACTTGGCATAAGCCTCCGCATCGGGCGCGCGATTCACCACAACGCCGAGCAGTTCGGTGATCGCATTGCCGATGGAGTTCTGGCTGATGGTCACGATCAGCTTGCCAGCATCGTTGCGGTAGATCAGCTGCTTGAACGCGGGCTGCCAGCGTATGGCGTTGGCGTATTTCGCGTCGACGATGCACAGGTCGCGCACCTTCTTCGCCGTCTTCATGAAGTCGTTGTTGAATAGCAGCACGCTTTCCACCTGCTCGGGGAAATACACATCCGGCAGCATGGGCGAGTTGCGGCTGGAAACCTGCGCAAAGAACGTGCGGTAGAAGTCGATGAAGCCTTTCAGCACTTCGTCGTATTCCTTCCAGAAATGCACGTCCTTGAGCGCGTCCGCCCCGCCCTGTATCTCCCAACTGGGCAATCCCTGCGGATAGCCGGTCAGTCCGATGCGGGCATCGGCTTCGGTGGCGGGTTTGAGTATTTGCAGATTCAGCGCCTTGTCGAAAAACTCGCGATACACGTCACGCATGTAGGCCTGGAACAGGCTGTGCTGGCCGCCGTCGGTCAGGTTGGGATTGTTGCTGTCGGCCGGTTTGGCGTTGCGCAGCACGTCCATGGGGAAAACGATGAAGTGGTTGTGCAGCATGCGGATGCTGGGTACGCCGGGCGAAGTCAGCGGCCAGGTTGCATCCAGGCTGGCCTCGCCCGCCAGGATCAGCGCCTGTTCGGGATCGGGATACTGCTCCAGCATGTAGTCGATGACGATCTGGTTCATGCGGTTCCACACATGCTTCACGTTCTCCGCCACTTGCGTGCGCCGCACCGGGCGCCCCAGCGGATTCAGTATCGTCTTGGACGTGTTGTAGATGATGGAACAATCGAACTCGGTGCTGTGCCCCAGCGCCTTGCGATACAGCAGCAGGTTTTCCGCGTTGAGCAGCAGGCCGTTGTTGTTTGACAGATCGTTGAGGTTTTCGGTGCTGTTGAAGAATTCGTTGTGCTTCAGGCCTTCCGGCACTTCCAGCGGAATGGCCCGAAATGGGGTGACGATTTCGCGCGGCCCGACTTGGATTTTTTCGCTCATAGGATCGCATCCGTTTTGCGCAGGCGCCCGGCAATTACACGCATGACGTGCATCGCAAAATTCGGTGTCTGCTGGATCAGGTAAGTGAAGCGCTTGCGCTCGATGGGAAACAGGGTGCAGTCGGTTTTCGCGATCACCGTCGCAGAGCGCCGTTCCTCGTCGATCATCGCCATCTCTCCCACGATGGCGCCGGCCTCGGCGGTCTCCACCAGGCGGTTGTTGACGAGGATCATCGCGGTGCCGGACATCAGCACATACATCAGCTCGCCCTTTTCTCCCTCGTTGAACAGCGTTTGCCCTGCGGCAAGCGCAAGCACATCGGTCTCGTGCCGGAACAACTCTGCCATATTCATGATTCGATCCCCCTTCTTGTTGTGGGTGGTACGGTTCCGGATATCAATTCGAAACCGGGTGCATTTAACGCGGATGCAAGTCTACACGTTCCACGCGATAGCCGCGTTTTGCCATCAACGCAGGCAGGCCAAACGGGCCGAACATGTGCAGACTGCCGACGGCGGCAAATACCTGTTTTCCATCCGCGTGAATATCGTCGATGCCGGCGGCCAGACCCGGATTGCGGTCGTCGAGCATGCGCTTCATCATCTCGCGCTCCGTCTGCGTATTCAGGCAGTCGCACCACTCGCCGTAACGCGCCATCGCCGCATAATCGGCAGACGCCCACACCTGCGCGATGCGCTTGAGTAATTTACGCGCCCCGCCCGTCTCCAGTTCCGCCAAGCCGTCCTGCACGGTAGCAATGCTCTCCTGCGCATCTTCCATTTCCAGCATTTTCAATTGTGCTTCCGGCGTTTCCAGCGACACCACATTCTTTTTTGCACCGTGCCCGATTCCGGCCAGGACGCTGTCGATGCCGTAAGACGCATCCAGTCCTTCCCAGCGCGCCGTCATCACAGTCAGCGTGACGATTTGCAGTTCGGGGGTAAGCGCGGCAAGCGTTTCGTAGGGAACGCACACCGCGTCCGCCTGCTTGCGCAGGCGCTTTGTCAGGTGCTCGGGCAGCGGCGCATTGGGCAGCGCCGCCATTCCGGCAGCCAGGCGCCCCCGTATGTCGGGATTCAGCATGTCGAGTTCGAGCGCCACCGTATCGGCCTCACGCAGGGCCTGCATCACCTCGGGGCCGGGATACATCCATTCGGGTTTCGCGACATGCAGGGTGCCGTAAAGATAGGACGTCCGCCCATCCCGACTGATGCGCCACAAAAAGCCGTGGTCGCGCGCATTGCGCATGCCCGCCTGCACCGCCTCCGGCGTGGGTTGCACGGCAACGGGCGGGCAGGCCGTCCCGGCTTCGGCCCAGGCGGCACCGGCAATTGCGGCCAGGAGGCAGAATAAAAAGAAACGCAATAGATTTGGCATGTGGCAGTTTGCAATAGTTGTCGGGGAATTGTGGTTCAAGCTAAATTTTCCATTGGCCCGTCATACCGGCGAAGGCCGGTATCCAGCAATATAATATTCCGCGAAGCGGACAAAGCCACGATGTCGTCCCACTTGCACCCGCACGGGGCTGAAGCCCCAACAACACACGCTGCGTGAGAAATATTTTCTTATCTGGATTCCGGCCTTCGCCGGAATGACGTATTTTTTTCAATGGTCAATCTGTGTTCAAACGTCCAGGCCATCCACGGAGCGCGTGTGCCAATATCACGCAATCGGCGGCAATTCGTAATGCCAGTCGAAACTGCCCTCGTCGCCGGTGAATACTTGCTCCGGGGGAAAACCCTGCTCGCGCAATCTGGCCCGGAGTTCGGCGGTGTTCAATTTCGCAAATTCGGAAGTGCCGTTGTAAGCGACCATGGTCCTGACCCGCGTGTCGCCGGCGACTGCGGCGATCGCGCAGTCTATGCCTTCTCCGCTGCGCTCGCGTGCCTGCATCAAATAAGCCAATTCCTGCCCGAAGGATACGATGCGTTGCGACAGCTCCCGCATCTCCACGTCCAGCTTTTTCATGGCTGCATTGGTCGCGGCGAACCGGTCCGACATCTTGTGCCAATTGGCCTGTTGCACCGGATTCAGTTTCACGCTGCCGGTCTCTATGCTCGCCGCCAGCGCCAGGTATTTGCCAACTTCCCCGTCTTCCTTGATGCGGGCAAGCTGCTGCTCCTTGTCCGCGACGGCTTGTTCACCGTCCGCGATGGACTTTTGCACTTGCCTGATTTGCGCATCCATCGTCAGCAGGCTGGGCACCAGCATGGAGACGATGGTCTCCTTGTCGCGGCAAGCACTCGATGACGCGATCCGGATAACTTTTCCGGCAACCCCGCACCCTTCCGCACTGCCGATTTCCACCCGGGTCGCGATAATCTCGCAGTTCACGGCGCGCTCAACGTTGACCGTCTCGCCCATGATCAGGCTACTCTCGGCATACTTCACCGTGACCCCGCCCTCCCACGACTCGATCACGGAATTGAAAGCGCGCGCGTTCGAGGTGATGGTGCCGCCTCGACTTCTGGCGCTGCCCCCCGAGAGATTGCCTTCGAGCAGGATCAGGCCGCCATGCGAGACGATTTCGCCGTAGACGGCCGAGCGGAAAGTCATGTTCTTGCCTTCGACGACACGCCCCTCCTGCACTTCGCCGTGCTCGATGAATTCATCCCCGGCCAGCGACAGATCGCCTGTGGTCCTGGCGCTGACACCGCCCTTGTTCTCGATTTTTTCGGTGACGGAAATGTGGTTGGTCGCGACGTCCAGCGAAAGAAAGCCTTCCCGGGTGGCCACGATAAATTCGTTCACGCCCTGGTTTTCCACGCGCGTGCCCTCGCCGGCCAGCGTCAGCAGATCGAAGTCGGCGGGAATGGGCGGCTCTATTATCGCCCCGCTCACCTTGAAGCCGGGTTTGCCCAGTACGCGCTTTTTCTTTTTCAGCAGGCGCGAGCCGCCGGATATCTGCGGAAAGCGGTTCTGGAACCTGCGCAGATCCGCTTTGCCGTTGGCCAGACGTTTGGGCGAGTTGTCACGGCGCAAAGCGTCGCTCGCCTCCTCGATTTCCGCATCGCTGCCTTCTGTCGCATCCAGGTAGCGGGCGATTTCGATACGCGCAGTCTCGTGGCGGGAGATCACCCCCGCCACGGCCGCCACGTCAATGCCGTAGCGCACGCCCTTGAGCCACATTTCCGCGATGAATTCGTCCGGGTCGAGGCTGGTCGGTACCAACTCCGTCTTGCGTTCCGCACCAACGACAAGCGCCACGCCGTCAGCACCCGGTTCGCCATATACGGGTTGCTCCGAAACCGCTTCCAGGAACACCGGCTCAAACAAGTACTCCGCAAGTTTGCTTTCCGCGTCCACCTTGACCGCTTTGTAGAGTGCTTTGCGCAGGGGCGGAAAATCGACGATATCCAGCGCCAGCCTCACCTTGGCGGCGCTCCCGTGGGCATCCAGCGCGGCGTCGCGGTCGTAAAGCAAATCGGTCAGCAAGGAATAATCCAGTCCCTGAAATCTCCAGCCTTCGCTGAACAGGCGGTCGACAAATCCCAGGAATCCGCTGCCCACGGGGAACTGCGACATATCAACGAAGATGCCGTCCTGTTGCCTGAGCAAATATCCGGGCAACACGACTTCCCTCGCGTTCGAGTCGTCCGGTTTTTCCGTGTCGGATTGCTGCGCCATATGCCTGTTACCGTATTGATTTCAAGAATCCGTGTACGTTCATCGAACGACAGCTTGTGCCGTTTCAACCCGGTACTTATCGGTAGCGATACGCCCTACTTGAGAGCGACGATGCAAATGAATATGCGCCGGAATTCGCCGTGGCGCGCTATGCAGGGGCCGGTATCTTGTCCGCCTAAAGCGAACGGCAAATCCACTGATTGCCTTCCCAGCCGCAAGACGAATTGGATTGCGAGCCCGGCGATGAACTGTTGTTCAGCGGCGCGCTGCTGTTGTGATTTTTGTATTCGGCGGCGATAGCCCGCACGATTTCGCCCCGGTATTTCGTGTCGATCTCAAGGCGTCTGGCGGCAAAGTCTCCGTAGGCCATGTTTCCCCGGGACAGCTCCTGCACCAGCGCAAGTTGTTCCTTGTCCGCCGCTGCAGACCACATGGCAACGCCGGCCGGTTCGTAGGCAAAGCTATCGGCTCTGATCTTGTTGCAGTGCTCCAGTTTGGTCGCCCATTTTTTTATGACGACCTTCTCTTTTGCGGTGGGCTTTTTTTCGATGCCCAGCAAGTCAAAATACGAATCGCGGTCGTAATAGCTATCCAATGTAACCTTGTCGGCAATGCTCCGGAGTTCAGAATCGTTTCCCAAATCCGTCAAACACTGGCGGTATTCATGCTTGAGTATGGCCCACGGACCTTTGGGCTGCTCGACGAACAGGCTTGAGCAACCCGACACCAGCAACGCGCCCGCAAGCAGGAACGCATTGGGCAAACGCATTCCCCGGAGTACGCTTCCCGGAAAACGCCTTGCGGAGCGGACGATAGTCGCCTGCATTTGTAAGCTCCCCTGATATCTCACGGCATGGATTCTATCCGGAAAAATATACGGAATGGCGCCGCCTTTGCCGGGCTGCGCCGTGGCTGCGAGGTATTTTCCGGGCAAGGTATTGGATTGAAAACGCTATTTCGCAAAGGGGCTCTGCCGCCATTGCGCCTGTACGGCGCCATGACGAGCATGCATTCCGGAAAGAATTCCGATTTTGGAGGACGGACGGACGACGTATGACCCGTTGCCGGTCATGCGCCGCCGGCAATGCGTCAGTTGTTCTTGGCGCCCTGCTTGACCCAGTTTCTCAACGTCATGATGTATTGAATATCCAGCGTGCCTTCCGCATTCAAACCCATCGGCATCTTCAAGCCCTTGTTGGTGCCGGTTAGCAGTTTGGTAAACGTGCTGGAAGCGCTGTCGCCGGGTATGACGACCGGACCGAACACGGTTCCCTTCATCAGGTTCTCGTAGGAGGTCAGATCCAGGCCGCTTTTCATAACGCCTTTCGTACCCGGAGCGTGGCAACTGATGCAGTGATCCTGCAAGATGGGCATCACGTCGTTTTTGAAGCTGACTTCGGATTTGCTGCTAGCCCTCATCGCACCTTGCGCGGATGGCAGTGAAGTGTCGTCGGCAGCTGCGGCATTAAAGGATAGCGCCGCCGTCATGATTCCGCAGACCAGTATTCTTGTTTTCATGTTGATTCCCCCGAAAAATACTCAACCGAACAGCCTCTCGTGCTTTTGCGGACTGAATCGGGCGAGCCATACTCCCGCAGCAGATTAGCGCTGCCCCACCTCGGCATATTTGCATAAAACACACCGCATAACCGCTTCAAAACCTTGCCTTCATGGTACGCAACTCGTTAAATATAAACAAGTAACACCCCTTCTTGACGCAAGGTCATGCGCCATTGCATTCAGGGTGGACAAACGGCCTGCTCCGGCTCGCCCTGCCACAGCATGTCGTAGCCCAGTTCCATGGTGTCCGTGCACAAGCGGCCCAGCGCGGCAAACTTCTCTTTGAACGCTTTGTCGGCATGGGATTTCTCGTGCGCCTCAAACGATCTCCAGTAGGTAACGATCGCGATGTGCTGCTCCGCAGTCCCGGGAGCACCCAGCGAGCCCTCGCTCGAAACAAAACCGGAGAACCGAAAAACCTGGCCGGCGATGAATCCGCCCCTGTCGCCGCCGTAGGTGTCTTTCACGACGTTGCACATTTCCGCCAGCGCCAGCTCGACATCGTCGAAATCCACGCCGGGTTTGATGGTGGCGGTATTGAAAAGCATTTTGGCCCCGAAGGGGATCGTGACGGATGAAAACATGATAGTCCTCCGAATGCGCGAACCGGGATACAAACGCGCTTGTTCGCAATGCACGCCAACGCACTGTAGACGGCAGATGCTGGCGCAACTGTTCGCCAGCGCACATATCCCGCGCAAGCGGGTGCAGGCTCAATTCAAAGTTGCGGAGAAACGGGAATGCGACCGGGCGGACGAGACAGGGCAGCCTTGCAATATCACTTCAGCGTCGTGCCGCTTGCGCGAAACGACCGCGGTTCCCGGGCGATTCCGGAAACCGCGATACCGAACTAGCGGTGAGTCAGGTTGAGCTGTTTGGCAATCACGTCGTGATTCAGCCACAGCACGGGTGCGGAGGGGTTGGACGATTCGTGGAACATCAAAGGTCCGGTGCCTTCCAGCACCAGAGAGCTCAGCACATCGGTCACCAGCGCATCGCGAGTCTTGTGCATCTTGGTGATTTCTTCCGACGTGCCGATCATGACCTCGGCCAGTTCGGCGGAATTCGCCATCGGCCATGCGGCAAAGTTGCGGAATCCTTTCATCACGTCGCTGGCGTTGTAGTCGTCGATCTTCTGCAACAGGCTTTCCAGCGTCTGTCCTTCCTGCAATACGTCGCGGCAGGCTTGCCACTGGGCTTCCGCCCAGGCACCGCCCTGCTCTTTCTTCAGTGCTTTCAGCAGGGGGAACAGCGAGAGCTCCACGCCCACGAAGATGTCGGAAGAGTTGGTGCGGATCTCGGGGCAGTTGTAAACCGTGGCCTTGATGCCCTGCACCCAGGCCGCCTCGGCAATGTTCTCAAGGCGCATCTTGGCTTTGCCCTGGGTGTAGCTGGTGTAGGTCTGCCACTGGTATTGGTCGTCGATGAGTATCTCGGTGCCGTGATAGCCGTATGCCGTGTAACGAACCTGCCCGCCGGCCTTCTCCAGGCGCGAGCGAATAGCCGCGCTGCCTTCGATAAGGTGCTGGAAGGTGTTGGCGGTGACTTCGTCGAAATTCATCAGGATCAGCTTGCCCAGGTCGCTGTTGAGCAGGGCGCTGGAGGACAGAAAGCGTTCGCCGCGCCCTTTGTAGATGCGGTTTGCGATAGCCAGGAACACCTTGACCTTGGGAATGCCGCCCGCCATGGTGTGCGCGAAAAACGCGTTGCTGCCGCTGGGGATCATCCCCTCCAGTTCGGTCATCACCTGCGCCACGGAGTCCTTGAAGCGTTTCACGCCCACCGCGCGGCATTTTTCGATATGCGCCCAGTCCAGCTTGTCGTCCTGCCAGCTCTTGAGCGTCATATCGGCCAGCAGGTCGGTCGGCGTGGGTTCGCCGGCCGGCGCATCCAGATCGAAACCCGCCATCAGCGGCACATTGATGATGCGTCCGCCCAGATTGGCCTCGGCAGTCGCCAGTTCCTCGGCGGTCAGCGCACGCAGGGCGTTGTTCTCGTCGCGGCGTCCGACGGTGATGCCGACGACGGTCATGCCCGCCTTGCGCGCCTCGTTGATCAGTCCATTGGCGTAACCGCGTCCGAACAGCTCGCCAAACAACACAAAGACATCGCCCTTGCGAAAGATATTGGACTGCGGGACGTTTCTGAGCGGTATGGGAGCTTTCATGAAAATGGATTCCTGTTGGGTAAATGATGCAAATCGGTCAAATCGGGGTAATCGCCGAAATCAGGGCGCAATTGTACAGAATGCCATTCAGCTTGTTTTTCATTTGAAGCACTTTTACAACCCTTGCCCATTTAGCCGGACACGCTAAATTGTGTACAATCGCGCAGAACATGCAATTCAGGCGCTATATCCAGACAGGTTTACCGCCGAAACACCCCAATCGAAGCCCGGTGCAGCAAACGACAAGGAGCAAATGATGGCAAAGTTTTCACATGCAATGCGTACGGTATTGGTCGCGTCCCTGATTGCCGGGTTGTCCGGATGCGGCGAAGAAGAGAAGAAGACGCCTCCCCCTCCTCCCCCGGCACCTCTCACCGTCGGCGGCACAGTCTCCGGACTGGCGGGCGGCGAAGTAGTGCTTCAACTCAACAGCGCGGACGAACTGGTCGTCAAGGCCGATGGCAAGTTCAAATTCCCCAAACCTCAGGCCAAGGGCGGCGCTTACGCGGTTACCGTCAAAACCCAACCCAACCTGCCGGTCAAACAGACCTGCGCGGTCAACCTGGGCAGCGGCAACATCGCTGCTGTCGCGATCAACAATGTCGACGTCGCCTGCACCACCAACACCTACGCCGTCGGCGGCACGGTCTCCGGACTCACGGCCAAGAGCAAGGGTCTGGTGCTCGAATTGAAGGGCGGCAATGAAGCCAAGATCGCCAAAAACGGCAATTTCGTCTTCCCCGACACCCGCCTGCCCGACGGCAGCGATTACAGCGTCGCCATCAAATCGACGCCGGCCGGACAGAAATGCACCATCGAAGCCATCTCCGACGCTCCCGACACCGACACAATTAACGTCGTTGCCGTGACCTGCGCGAAAAAAGGCCGCAAATAGTCACCACACCCGGGAGCCTCCGCTCTTTTCCCGCATGGGAATTGAGCGGGGGCTCTTTTGCTTTCTGCGCTCCGGGCTGCCGTCAGCGCCGCAATTCCTGAGACCGCGCCAGCGCACGCAACACCGCCTTGAGCAACTGCCAGCAGTGCGCAACCGACTCGATCTCCACCCGTTCCCCCGGTGCATGTGCGCCGCGAATGTCGGGCCCGAAAGAAATCATGTCCAGTTGCGGATGGCTGGCGGCAAGCAGGCCGCATTCCAGCCCGGCATGGATCACCTGCAAACTGGCGGGCCGGCCGAATTGTTCCGTGTAGACCCGCTGGCATAACGCTAGCAAGCCGGACGAGGGATTCGGCGTCCAGCCCGGATACATGCCGTCTTTCCAGGCGCGCAGCGCATAACCCGCGGCATGCGCAATGAGTTTGTCGGCCAGCGCATCCGCCCGCCCGTCGTGCAGCGAGCGCACCTTGAACGTCGCGTGGAACGCTCCATGCGCGAGTCTCGCCACGCCCAGGTTGTCCGACGTGTCCACCACGCCGGGGAAATCCTCGCTCATGCGCGCGACGCCGTTTGCGGCAATATCCAGAAAGGTCAGCAAGCGGTCGCGTTCTTTATGATGGATGGCCTTGCCCACGGGCATCTCGTCCACCCTGCATGCGAATGCCACATCCGCATCCGCCTGCGCAAAGCGTTCGCGCCAGGCCTCGTGCCGGTGCTCCACCCACTCCTCGATATTCAGCGCCGCAGCAACCGGCAGCGCGCACACAGCGAACGCTTCGCGCGGAATGGCGTTGCGCGCCGTGCCGCCGCTGATCTCGATCAATCGCACATCGGTGTGGGCGCACAGGTCGCGCAGCGCCTCGACCAGCAGCTTGATCGCGTTGCCACGCCCGAGATGGATGTCGATGCCGGAATGTCCGCCGCGCAGGCCGGACACGTCGAAGCGCAGGATCACGTATTCGGGCGGCAGCGCTTCCTGTTCGCACTCGTGGCGCAATTCCACATCCACGCCGCCCGCACAACCCAGATAGAAATGCCCCCACTCCTCGGTATCCAGGTTGATCAGCGTTTTGCCGCGCAGGGTGCCTGCCGCCAGCCCGCGCGCGCCGTCCATGCCGGATTCCTCGTTGACGGTGAACAATACTTCGAGCGATGGATGGATCAAGTCCGGCGCTTCCAGCACGGCCAGCGCCAGCGCCACGCCGATACCGTTGTCCGCCCCCAGCGTCGTGCCCTCCGCCACCACCCAGCCGTCGCGCACCTGCGCGTCTATCGGGTCGCGGTCGAAGTCGTGGCGCGTGCCGGCATTGGCCTGGCAAACCATGTCCAGGTGGCCCTGCAGGATCACGCCGGGCATGGCCTCGCAACCTGGACTGGCAGGCTTCTTCAGGATCAGGTTGCCGACATCGTCGACGGAGGCGGTGATGTGGCGCGCCTGCGCCCAGTCGATCAGATGCCGGCGCAATGCCGCTTCATGCAGCGAAGAGCGCGGTATCGCGCACAGCGTTGAAAAGTGCGCCCAGACAGGGCGCGGTTCCAGATTGTTCAGAGAAGAGGTCATGTTGGAAATGATAGTCTAAAAAAAACGACGCGGGCCGGGGGTTGCTTGAGAACCCCGGCCCGCGACAACGTGGCAGTTGCGCGATGGTTGTTGCCGGAAAGGCTATCGCCACCTCAACTAAAACTCAAATACAGCACCCACTGAAACTTGCTGAATATCGGCGCCGCTCACATTGTTGTAACGCGACACTTCCACCTTGGCTCCGAAGATGCGCTTGATGGGGAAATGCACGCCCGCCGTAAGCCCCGCACTGCCGCCCGTATCACTCGCCAATAATCTGCCCAACCCATGGGATTCAACTTCCCATCGCATATAGTCGAGGCGCACGTAGGGCTGCACATTCGGATGCACAGGCCACCTCCCGGTCACGCTGGGTCCGAAACCCGACAACTTGATAGAGACGGCATTGCCGGAACCGCTGGATTCGAAATCGGAATACTGCATCCCGAACAAGCCAACCCCGAGTTCGGGCAGCAGGAAATATGCCGCGTCGACACGGAGCAGCGCGGCGTCTTTGTAACCGTCGATGTTGCTGATCGACGCAGTGCCCACAGACGGGGAAACAAAGACCGTACCCCTTGCATACGCATGCGTTGCCGACAACAGCACAAGAGAGAGCAGCAATCTGCCGATAAATCGTTGCATGCAAGACTCCTATTGAATGGTTGTAAACCGAACGGCTCGTTGTTGAATGCCCTTGAAGTTACCCAAGGCGAAATTCGCGGAAATGGATCCTGTCCGTACACGCTGGAGTTTGAAGGCTACCTGACAGGTACTTGAGGGATTGGCCGGAGTCGGGAAATGCGTTGCATCCAATACGACAGAGCCGGTGTCGACACCGAGATCGAAGGACATGGTATTGCTGCTGTCGTCTTCGCAAAGATATGCCACATCAAGCTGCATATTGCTCGTCGCATCGACCGGCGTCCAGTTGAGCACGGGCGGACTGGCGCGAGAAACACTGGCAGCGGCCAAAGGTGTCGTGATCTGAAAAGCGGGGGGCAATTCGATGGATGATTCCCCTGCCAACACTTGTCCGCTGCGCTCCAGATCGACATAAGCCCGCACCGTTGGAGAACCGGCGGCCGGCGTATCAACCGCAAAATATTCGGGTTGACCCGCAGCCACGCTGGTGAACAGAAGGTGATCTGTGAACAGGTTGCGCGACGACATCACCTTCAGATTCTGCGATGTCGCAAGCGAATTGCCGAACAGGTCGCCGGAAAAATTCATGTATTGCCGGGGCGCTATATCGAGGGTGGCGTAGAGTGTGTCGCTCCCGCCGAGATAGATATATCTCGCGGTCGCGATATTGGGACCATCGCGCAACTGCACCGTCGTGGTGACGCTGCCGCTTTCGTCCTGAACCGCCTTGATAAATGCGTGGATGTTCGCGGTGGCATACCAATCGGACGGGCGCGGAGCGCTATCGCCCCCGCATCCCGCCAACAACACCGCAACCAGACTCGAAACCAGTACCGACTTCAACGACATCAATGCATGCATTTATCAGCCCTCATGCGCCAGGTTAATCGACACCCTCCATGTCCAAGTGAAGTTCTGGACTATTTTTTATTATTGAAAAAAGCATAGCATACCCAATTCGACGACCGGCACATCCCCCTGCCCGTGTTGCAGAAATGTCGACTTGTTAATAGCTGAAATCGTATTCCCGCACGTCAGGCAGGAACGCAATGCTGACCGCAGTGGCGCCGTTGACAACAGCGGGTTGCTCAATCGCGGCGCGCGAGTATGGGGTTCGTAATTCAGCCGGATATGCGAACGCGCTGTCGCTCCAACCCATCCACAGATATTCCGGCAGGTAGCGCACGAAGCGGTAGTTCTCGCTGGGATCAAGTCTTTGAGACAGTTCGCTGGTGCTTTCTTCGTAGCCCTGCTTCGATATTGCCCAGCCTTTCTTGATGCTGGCGCCCGCAATGGCGAATCCCAGCCCCATGAGGCCGTCCGAATTCCCCTTCGCGCCAAGATAGAGCACGGCAGCTCCCAGGATCGAACCGCCCAGTCCCACGCCCAGACCTATGCCGGCGGTGGAGGTGATTTTGACGGCGGCCAGCGTGGTGCTGATGGCGGCCTTGCCGCCGTAGGCTGAATCGGCGATGAGTTCGTGCAACTCGCTCTCGCGCGCCACATGGCGTGCGTACCAGTTGCCCGCATCGGGAGAAAGGTGCGATTTGACGGATTTCCCCGAACTGTCGGCAAGCGTGAGCGCGCTTCTTTTTCCGCGCAGCTTGAAGCTGACTTTGCGCTCCGAGCGCAGCGGGTTGAGGGTGAATTCGGGCGACCAGAGCGGCTCGGGACCGGGGCCGCCGAGCACGACAAACAAATGCGCGGGAGCCTGGTCGCGGTTCGCCAGTTCCCTGGCCCAAGTGAGGCTGTTGTCCATGACCCAAGCCGCGCGCAAATCAACTTGCGCCTCGCGCCATTCGCCGCACATCGTCCACAGGCTGGCCAGAAACAGACGCATGGACGGGTCGTCAAAATGCCCGACGGGACTCCACGGCAGCGACAGCAAGCTGCCGGCGATACGTGCCTCGACGCAGGCGCTTTCGTACTGGCCTTTGAGCGAATAGCCCCAGCTCAGCAGCATGTGCAGCCAGATCACTTCATGCTCGGAAGCGTAGTAATCCTCTGGGGTTTGCAAATAGAAGAAGGTCTTGGCGTCGCGCGAGATATGGTAGCGCACGCGGTTTTCCAGTATTTGCGACTGCTTCTGCAGCGGCTTGATTTCGGCTTTGCCCTGTATCAGGCTCAGGTAGCCACGCTCCATCGCGTTGATGAACGTGCCCTGCTCCGCGCCGCCGGGCAAATCCAGCAATGCCTCGTTAGTGTCGCCGCGAATGAAGCCGGTCTGGCTCTTCTGGTAATCGTGCCGGGTGAGCAGAGTGGTCTGGCTGCAGCCCGTTCCGGCAAGCAGCAGCACCAGCGTGATCAGCGTAGAGGAAAGGCGCATGCGGCGGTTTGTATGTGTGATGCGGTATTAGAGAAGCTCGTATTCACCGGTATTGACGGTGACGTTGTCGCCCATTAACAGACAGTCGAACGTTTGTATCCCGACATACATGCCTGCATCGTTCTTTGAAGTGACGCCTATGGTTACCATTTGCCGACCGCCGACATCTTTCACGGACACCCATTTTTTTGTGCCGGATAGCAGTTTCGAAGTGGACGGGTCGGGGAATCGTGCTGTGGTATTCATGTAATTGAAACAGGCCTGCGTGGCGGCATCGGGCGAGCGCATGGGCGCAAGGTCTTTTGTGTACTGCCCGCCGCCGAAATTGCCCTGTTCCGTTCTGGAATTCGAGTCGGACGGAGATACGACAGATGCGTCGTCGGCAGAATCCTCGCCTGCACAAGGTTTGTCGGTATACGCGAAGTATCCATTCGCGTCCCGGCACCTGTAAGTGTCGGCGTATACCAAGCAGGGCAATAGTAAAACCGCAAGGAACAACGGAAGTTCGCGACACATGAGTATTCCCCTAGATATCAAGTCATTCAAACCATCAGATTGGGACAGTGCTTCAAGATCTGGCAGCCATCTGATGTTGATCGCGGAGCAAGTTAATATCCGGGAGGAAAATCCAAGATCAGAGCAGTCAACAGAACTGCGAATCCAACTCGGCTGACAATCCGACCTTATGCTGACAATACAGCTTGCACAAACACTAGTGCACGGAAAAAGATCTCGGCAACAATATATCAACAACCCCGTATTGCCCTACTGCCCCCGCTCCGGCCAAAGGATCGTCGGTGTACTTTTTGGTCCCTGTGGTATCGCCTATCGAGTTCAGAATCAAATTCTTTAGATATTGTTCACCATTGATTTTGATGAGCTCTTCATAATTCGCTGCAGCCAGATTTTCTTCCAGTTTTTGACGGATCAATTCTTTGTTGCCGTTTAAGAAACGAAGAACCATGTTTGCATTGACTGTTCCCACTTTAACACCCAATATTGGAATATCCAGTACACGCGCACTGCTGCCGGAATATCCTTCCGGATCATTCAGGCCTACCGTCAGGTTCGAAATTAATACCGGAATGGTGCGTGGCAATGCCTCTTGCGATCTATCCGAATTCTGCGTTGCCATTTCCCGGTTGGCACCCGGGATTTCATCCACAGGCGAATTCTTCAGCAATGACAAGGTATACAAGCAAAGCACAATGGTCAGCGTGATCAACAGCCACAGAAGCCAATAGGATTTTCTCGCCTCGAAAACCTGCCTTCCATTCGCAATGGTCGAAACCTGAACTCCGGCTTGGCCAGGCTGAAAACCCTGCACCAATTCTTGCTTGAGTTTGATGTCATAAGCCGCTCTCTTATTTGAATCCGAAAGCAACTCGTAAGCCTGAATCACCATTGAAGCATGCGCCTCGATTTCGCTATTGCCGGGATTCTTATCGGGGTGATAGCGTTGCATCAGGCTTTTGTAGGCAGCCTTGATAACCTCGGGACTTGCGTTCTGGCTCACTTCCAATATTTCATAGCAATTCATTTTGCGTATTAAAGACCCAAGATTGTATTTGCCTGACGAAGGGATTGTACAAACAAACTGCCAACACACCTCAAGAAATTGTAGCGCTACTGAATTCCTGCGATTTTTGTGAATAGCGGTTAACTTGCTGCTGTCAATTATGATCGAGCCTAAAAAATATCGTCGTGGTTCCATCTCTTTCCCTCACATGGAATTCCTGCGGGGTTAAAGAGACAACTGCGTTTACATCATTTTCTATTTGTGAATTGATCTTGTAAGTCCAGGTTATCCGCTTGTTCTCATATCGCCATAAGCCATATTGCAGAACCGCACCACTATCTGTTTTTATTTCCCATTCTCCATTTTCATAAAGAAAGACGGGCGTCTCAAGCCTGGACGACTTCCATTTCCCAGCAAAATCCTTTTCCGTCGCTGTTTCACGACTGCAGCCTGTGAACACCAATACCACAAGCAACACACCAGCTATTACGTTGAGATAAACGGCAATCGATTTCATTTTCGAACGGGGCGATTCAATCAACAGATGCTGCAAAAATAATCATGCCAGTTTCATGATCTTAAATCCGTGTTTTCCGCATTTCACAATTAGACGATAAGGGCATACCATTTCCTCCGACTCGAAAAGAGTCAGTTGTTCAGAACGCGCCTCCACCTTTCCTTTTCTCTCTCAATACGAAGACTCTCTTGCTCCTCCTTCCAGCGCGCCTCCTCCATCAACTGGCGCTGCTTGCGTTCTTCCTCATCTCGGGCGCGCTCCTCGGCACGTCGAAGATCTGCGGATATTTTCTCCCCATCGCGCCTGGACTCCCTGACGAATCGCTCGTATTCTCTTTCCTGTTCCTGCTTGGCCCGCTCCTGTTCTTTTTCCGCCCGCTGTGCCTGCTCCTCGCGGCGATTCGCAGCTTCCATCAATTCCATTTCTGCGATGCTGTTAACTCTCACCCCGGTTTGCTGGTAGTAGTCCTGCAGTATCACTTTATCTTGCGAATGGGCATTTCCGTCCACCACCTGCGCCGCCTGGCGATTCATCAAGAGCAGGAATATCACCTGAACCACCAACCCCATCGCCACCAGACTGCCAAGAACTGTCAAGACCCTCTTGAAAGGCGATAAAAAACTGAGGGTCTTATCCAGCACACCATCCGAGGGCGATTGATAGCCACTATCGACCTTCAGCGCCATGACATCGGCCCTGAGTGACACCGCTTCTGCCTTGAGCGACATAGCTTCTGCCCTGAGCGACATGGCCTCGGCCTTGAGCGAAGCGGCTTCATCACCTGGCGTTATGGGAACCATGCTAAGTGACGTGGCAGCGCTAGCCGGAGGGTTGAGCGCAGCCAGACGGGCATCGTAAGCATCCCGAGTCCTTTGAACGGAGAGCGTATTGAAAGCCACATTGATTATCTTCAATGTAAATTCTAT
>JAUSBC010000101.1 GCA_030652215.1 Sideroxyarcus sp. | reverse complement strand
GTAGGACACGATCTTCTGGCCGTTCACTTCCTTGACCTGGTTGGGCTCGAACGGCTCGATCATGCCGTGCTGTTCGCACATGCGGCGTATCCACTTGTCTGACTTGATGCTCATCTTGCTTCCTTGAGGGGTTTATGCGGGCGCGATTTTACCCAAATTCCGCTGCGGCGCGTGGGTTTTGCTACAATCGCGCCTTATCTCAGGAACCCAGCAATATGCCCCGTAAAATCCTCGTCACCTCCGCCCTGCCCTATGCCAATGGAAGCATCCACTTAGGCCACCTCGTCGAATATATCCAGACCGACATCTGGGTGCGTTTCCAGAAGATGCGCGGCAACACCTGCCACTATGTTTGCGCCGACGACACCCACGGCACGCCCATCATGCTGCGCGCCGAAAAGGAAGGCATCACGCCTGAGCAATTGATCGCCCGCGTGTGGCTGGAACACTACGACGATTTCCATGCTTTCCATGTGGCTTTCGACAATTTCGGTTCGACCAACTCCGTCGAAAACCGGGAGTGCGCGGTCACCATTTACAACGCGCTCAAGGCAAAAGGCCTGATTGAGGTGCGCTCCATCGAGCAGTATTGCGACCCGCTGAAGAAGATGTTCCTGCCGGATCGTTTCATCAAGGGCGAGTGCCCGAAATGTCATGCCAAGGACCAGTACGGCGACAACTGCGAAGTGTGCGGCGCGGCCTACGCCCCCACCGATCTGATCAACCCCTTCTCGGCCGTGTCCGGCGCCGTGCCGGAACTGCGCCACTCGAACCACCACTTCTTCAAGCTCTCCGCGCCCAGTTGCCAGCAGTTCCTGCGCGAATGGACGCGCAGCGGCTCGCTGCAGGCCGAAGCCGCCAACAAGATGCAGGAATGGCTGGGCGCCGAAGGCGAGAACAAGCTGACCGACTGGGATATTTCGCGCGACGCGCCCTACTTCGGCTTTGAAATTCCGGATGCGCCGGGCAAGTATTTTTATGTGTGGCTGGATGCGCCCGTCGGTTACATGGGCAGCTTCAAGCAATATTGCACGATCAAGGGAATCAACTTCGACGAATACTGGCTGCAGGGGTCGGATACCGAGCTGTACCACTTCATCGGCAAGGACATCCTGTATTTCCACGCGCTGTTCTGGCCCGCGATGCTGCAGCACGCCGGTTTCCGCACGCCGACCAAGCTGTTCTCGCACGGCTTCCTCACCGTCAACGGCGAGAAGATGAGCAAATCGCGCGGCACTTTCATCACCGCGCGCAGCTATATCGACCATGTGAAGAATACGGAATATCTGCGCTACTACTACGCCGCCAAACTGAACGGCTCGATGGAAGACCTCGACCTCAACCTCGACGATTTCGTGGCGCGCGTGAACAGCGACCTGATCGGCAAGTACATCAACATCGCCAGCCGCAGCGCGGGTTTCATCAGCAAGCGTTTCGAGGGCAAACTGGCCAATCACGCACTGCTCGCGCAATGCGCGGATACCAGCGGGCTGACCGGCAAACTGATCGAGGACAATCCCAAGAAGAATCTGCTGGAACTGTTGCAGGATGCCTCCGCCCAGATCGCCGAACTGTACGAGGCGCGCGACTACTCGCGTGCCACGCGCCAGATCGGCGCATTGCTGGACGTGATCAACGCCTACGTCGACGCGACCAAGCCGTGGGAACTGGCCAAGGACCCGAGCAACGTGGAGTGGCTGCAGGGCGTGTGCAGCGTCGCGCTGCAGGCCTTCCGCATCGTCACCATTTATCTCAAGCCGGTATTGCCGCATCTGGCGATGGACGTGGCAAGCTTCCTCAAGGTCAGCGAACTGCAATGGGAAGATGCGCAGACCCTGCTGCCCGAGGGGCACGGCATCAATGCCTACCAGCACCTGATGAGCCGCCTCGACCCCAAGTGCATCGAAGCGATGGTGGAGGCGAACCGGGAAAGTCTGCAGACGACACCGGCTGTCACGCAGCAAGCCGCTGCGACCCCGGAACAGGCCAAGCCCAAGGCCGCAACGACCTCTGTGCAGATTGGCGACGCAACCCTGCCGCTGAAAAAACCGGACGCGAATATTTCACCCGTCGCCGAGACCATTAGCATCGACGACTTCAACAAGATCGACCTGCGCGTGGCGCGCATCGTCAATGCCGAGCATGTGGAAGGCGCGGACAAACTGCTGAAGCTCACGCTGGATATCGGCGAGGCGCAGCCGCGCACCGTGTTCGCGGGCATCAAATCCGCATACGACCCGGAAAGACTGGTCGGCCGCATGACGGTGATGGTCGCCAACCTCGCGCCGCGCAAAATGAAGTTCGGCATGTCCGAAGGCATGGTGCTGGCCGCATCGAGCGAAGCGCCCGGATTGTTCGTGCTGTCGCCGGATGCCGGGGCTCAGCCGGGGATGCGGATTAAATAACCGCGCCGTCATTGATAGAACTACTAGCCAATCCACTAAGCCAGCAAGCTGGCAAGTGGCTGGTTATCCGGCGAAGGCCGGAATCCAGATGATTTATACAATCCCACGCAAGTGGGACAACATCAAGGCTTTGTCTGCTTCGCAGCGTATATTTTTAACTGGATTCCGGCCTTCGCCTGAATGACGAGTTTTACAGCTTTCGCATCAGATTCCTTTTGTTCACCGGAGCACTCATGGACTACGACGTTCTCATCATCGGTTCCGGCCCTGCCGGTCAACATGCAGCCTGGCAGGCGGCGCGCATGGGCAAGCGCGCGGCGATCATCGAGCGCAAACCCAAGATCGGCGGCGCGGGACTGCAGACCGGCACCATTCCCAGCAAGGCGATGCGCGAAGTGGCTTACCTGCTCTCGCGCTCCGGCGGCATGCGCCAGGCACTCTCGCCCGACGGCATTAGCCGTCACGGCCTGCTGGCGGATGCGGTGCGCCGCAAGGGCATGGTGATCGCACAGCAGGAGTCGGTCATATTGCAGCGGCTGTTGCGCCACGGCGTGGCGCTGATTCCGGGCGAGGCTTCGTTCGTCGATGCACATACCCTGTCGGTCACCGATGCGGCAGGCAACACGCGCCGCATCTCTGCGGATGTCATCATCCTGGCCAGCGGTTCACGTCCGCGCCGCCCCGCCGATATTCCCTTCGACAAAAAGACCGTGCTGGATTCGACCTCGATTCTGAACCTGCGCCACCTGCCGGACAGCCTGCTGGTGGTGGGCGGCGGCGTGATTGCCTGCGAATTCGTATCCATCTTTGCCGCGCTGGGTGTGCAGGTGTGCGTGGTGGATAGCCACGCGCAATTGCTGGAGTATCTGAGCGAAGATGTCGTCGGCGTATTGGCCGACAGTTTCCTCGGCATGGGCGTCAAGTTCCACATGAAGGAACGAGTTGCGGAAATCCGCTGCGAAGAAAACGGCACGATCACCGTGCTGGAAAGCGGCAAACAGATCCGCACCGATGCGGTGCTGTATGCGCAAGGTCGTCAACCCAACAGCGACACCCTGCAAGTGGAAAAAGCCGGCGTCCATGCCCAGGATGGCTGGATCGACGTCAACGCGCATTTCCAGACCAATGTGCCCCACATCTTTGCGGTCGGCGACCTGATCGGCCGCCCCGCACTCGCCTCCACCGGCATGGAACAGGGACGCGCGGCCGTGCTGCACGCATTGGGCGGCGAGCAGCATGTCACGGCAGACAACCTGCCGATGGCGGTGTACACCATTCCGGAAATCTCCTACGTCGGCAAGACCGAAAAAGAGGTTCAGAAAGAGAATATCCCCTACATCGTCGGCCGCGCCTATTTCAAGGATAGCGCGCGCGGCCAGATCATCGGCGACGCGCAGGGCATGCTGAAGCTGCTGGTGGATACGCGCAACGAGAAACTGCTGGGCGTGCACATTGTCGGCGAACAAGCCAGCGAACTCGTGCACATCGGACAACTGGTGATGAACCTGCACGGCACGGTGCGCGATTTAATCAGCAACGTCTTCAACTATCCCACGCTAGCGGAGTGCTACAAGCTCGCAGCGTTGGATTGCACGCACCAGCTGGAGCAGAAAAAAATGTAGGGTGGGCAGTGCGGACGGGTAACGGCGTAGCCGTTGGGACCCATCGGCCTCCCCCTTGCGGGGGAAGCGTAGCGTGCCCAACTACTCTATTGATCCGGCCAGATTATGTTTGAACTCGGAGGATCATCTTACCCCAACCCCTCCCAACCTCCCCTTATCAGGGGAGGAGCAGACTCTGCTCTCCCCCTGACAAGGGGGAGTTGGAGGGGGTTGGATTCAAACTTCACTTGGCCGAATCAATAAGAGACCAATATCGTTTGCCATGTTGGGCACAGCCTTCGGCTTTTGCCCAACCTACACTTGGAACAGAAAAAGATGTAGGGTGGGCACGGTGCCAGGTTAACTGAAGAATGCAGCATCCGCCTCAGCCGAGATCTGCACACGTGTAAGTTTGGCCTTTTGCAGTATTTCCCAGAAATAACGATACGTGGCCCGGTCGTGCAGTTCGCCGTCGTACTGGATGGGCCCCCAACCGGCTGCCTGTGCGGCCAGCAGGATGTTGCTCGCGACAGCCACCTCGCTGTAATCAGGTTTCATCGCATCCACGATGGCCTGGATCTGCGTCGGGTAAATGCTCCACATGCGCATGAAGCCGAATTCATTGCGGGCGCGGCTGGCATCGGAAAATGTGGTCTCTACATTCTTCAGGTCCAGCGTGACGTTATGTGCGGGCACCACGCCGTGCGCGAGCGCGGCGGCGACCACATTGGCCTTGGCGCGCGCCAGCAGGCGGTGTTCGAATTGTCCGGGGCTGCGCATGGCGGTGGCGGGGATGGCGCCGTGGTGACCGCTGACGAAATCCATCAGGCCGAAATCCAGCACCTGTATCCAGGGCAGCGCCGCTATCTCGTAAGCTTCATGCAGGGCCCCGTGCGTTTCGATCAATGCGTGAATGGGTATCTCGCGGGTGATGCCGCAGGCTGCGGCGACTTTCTGGATGTAGGCAATCATCTCGGCCGCCTGCGCCGCGCGCGTGCACTTGGGAATGGTGATATAGGCCAGCACTTTGCCCGCGCCGCCCACCAGAATATCCACATCCAATTTCCACGCCGCGTGGGTGTAGTCGTGAATGCGCGCACCGGCCATGCGGTGTTTATTGGCTTCCGAATTCACTACGCGCACGATCATCTCCGCGTGTTCGCGCTCCTGTCCCGCCGCTGCCCCGTCTTCGCAATCGCAGGTGATATCGAAGATGGGGCCGACGGTATCCTGCAGCGCAAGCGCTTTGGAGATCAGTTTTTCGCTGCCCGCGAAATGCTCGCAACTGGGAATGACGGGGAAAGGTTTTTCGCCGCCGAAAAGGGCCTGATTGGGGTGTACTTTGTTGGACATGATATTTTCCTTATCTGCGCGGCATTAAGATCGTGTAATCGAGATCGAGCACGACGTTGGGGTGATACACCTGCTTTCCGTTCTTCTCGATATGCGTTTCATGCAATTGCTTCGCGGGCAGGTTCTTCAGGCCCACCATGCGCAGACGCAACGCGCCGAGATCCTTCCGGTCCGGCAATTCCCAGCGCTCCAGCACTTCCGTCCAGGTATAGAACGTGTCGCCGCCGAAACTCGGGTTACTGTGAGTGCCTGCATTGATGGCGGCGATGCACAGTGCATTCTCCAGTCCGTCGTAAGAGAGTGCGCGGCACACCGAGATCACATGGCCGCCGTACATCAGCCTGCGGCCAAACGGTGTGTCTTTCATCATCAGGGCGTCGAAATGCAGTCGCGCGTTGTTCTGGTAGAGCTTGGTAGCCAGGGTGTGGTCGCTGTCGTCCACCGTCATCCCGGCCGGATGGTTGATGCGCTCGCCGGGGGCGTAGTCATTCCATAGTCTTTGGCCGCCGGTCAGCGCAGTCTCAAACCGTGCAGCGTCCACAAATGCGGGAACATGCAGGCGCTCGACCGGAACGAAGGCGGGCAATTCCGGAACGAGCGTGGCCGGTGCGGGGACGGAAAGGTCGTGCTTGTGCACCATGACCCAGCGCTTCCATTCGAGCACGGGTTCGTGGCTCTGGTTGTGCGATACCGAATGCACGTACACCACGCCGCTGATGCCGTTGGAATTCTGCTTCAGGCCGATGACGGTAGAGGTTGTGCTTAGCGTATCTCCCGGATACACGGGTGCCAGGAAACGCACATCGGCATAGCCCAGGTTGGCCACGGCGTTGACCGAGATGTCCGGCACCGTTTTGCCGAAGGCGATGTGGAAGGCCAGCAGGTCGTCCACGGTCTTGTCGCGATATCCCATTGCGTGCGCCACCGGCTGCGCGCAATGCAGGATATGGCGACTGCCTGTGAGCGCGAGATAGAAAGCGCAATCGCCTTCGGTGACGGTGCGCGGCGTGGCATGCCGGAATTTCTGGCCGACTGAAAAGTCTTCGAAGAAATTGCCGCGCCCGGGTTCGTGCTTCTCGCTATGCTTGGACATATGAACTTTCCAGTTGGGTGATCATTTCACTCAGATGCAACAGGCGCTTGGCGGCCTTGACATGGTGGTGCTCAACCAGGCGGTCGTTCACCACCACCGTACCGCGTCCTGCGGCATTGGCTGCGGACAGCGCGCTGATGATCTCCCTGGCCGTATTCACCTCGGCGGACTTGGGCGTGAAAGCATCGTTGGCGTAGGCAAGCTGCAAAGGATGCACCAGCGATTTGCCGTCGAAGCCCAGATCGCGCCCCAGTCGGCAGGCGTATTCAAAAGCTTCCATATTCTTGATATGGCTGTTGATGCCATCCACCACACTGCGCTTATAGGCTCTGGCCGCCAGGATTACCATGGAAAGACTGGTCAACAACGGAAAGCGGTCTTTGGTCGTGTGTGCGTGCATTTGCGAGATCAGGTCGGAAGTGGCCATGATCATGCAGGCGATGCGGTCCGACGCACTGGCGATTTCTTCGGCATGCAGTACGGCCAGCGGGCTTTCAATCATCACCATCACCGGCGTGTCTTTGCCGCCCGCACTGTCCAGCGCATCCAGTGCGCTCAGCACATCGTCCCTGCCCTGAATATTGGTAAAGAGAATGGCGTCGGCCCCTATGCCGGCCACCGCCTTGATATCGTCCAACCCCCAGGGCGAGTCGAGATCGTTGACGCGGATCACCAGTTCGCGCGCGCCCCATCCGCCCTGTTTTACGGCGCTCACCACATTGCGGCGCGATTCTTCCTTGGCGGCGAACAGTATCGGATCGCCCAGATCCAGAATGACCGAATCGGCGGGCAGGCTGCGCGCCTTTTCCAGATAGCGCGTGTTGCAGCCCGGAACATAGAGCATGGAGCGGCGAGGTCGAAAGTACTTGTTCATGATTCCCCCTGTTGAAGTGCATGTTATCGGCCGGGTTAACGTCAGTTGATTCTATAGACGGCAAAAAGCAGTGTCAACGAAATTCATGTGTCTTATATAAGATATATAACACTTGATTGAGGCAAAAAGCCGTGATAGATTCTCGACACGGCGATTTGTGCCGGCGTTGTCGATGAAGAGGACGGAAAAATGGGATCACCAGTCTTTCAGCCGCTGTACCAGCAGATCAAGGCGTTACTGACAAAAAGCCTGATCTCGGGAGAGTGGGCGCCGGGAACAGCCATCCCCAGCGAGATGGAATTGGCGGCCCGCTTCGGGGTGAGCCAGGGCACGGTCAGGAAAGCCATCGACGAACTGGCGGCGGAAAACATCGTGATGCGGCGCCAGGGCAAAGGCACTTTTGTGGCCACCCATAATGAAGACACAACCAAGTTCCGGTTCCTGCGCATCTTCGCGGCGGACGGCAGCAAGAAGCTGCTGGACAACAAGCTATTGAGTTGCGAACGGGCCAAGGCTTCGGCTGCCATTGCCAAGTTGCTGGACATCAAGACCGGCAGCGCGGTGATCGAGATCAGGCGGTTACTGCTGTTCTCCAACAAGCCGCAGATACTGGATCGCATCGTCCTGCCGCTCGCTTCGTTCAAGGGCGTGACCGCCGAACGGATAGAGGCCTACAACGGCTCGATGTACCGGATGTACGAAACGCTGCAGGGAATACATATGGTGCGTTCCGAGGAACGGCTGACTGCAGTGGGTGCCGATGCCGAAACGGCCGCCGCACTGAAGCTTAAAGCAGGTACGCCTTTGCTGAGCATCGAGCGCGTGTCCTATACCTATGGCGACAAGCCCATGGAATGGCGTCTGGGTCTGTGCCTGACGGATGACCACCATTACCTGAACCATCTGGACTGACCGCAGCAAGGCTTAAGGTGGATTCAATTTTTGAAGCGGGGGAAATATGACAAGCACACAAAAAAAGCACAATGAACAAAGCCCTGCCAAGGAAAGCGTGGACACCAGCGTACTAGGCGGCTACTGGCCGGGAATACAGTTGTATTACCCGCCGGTCAAATATTCTCCCTCTCTGGGAATCTACGAAGACCTGGAAGCTGCAGCGTTACGCATGAAGAAACACGCGCACCAGACGCATGCCCACACCCTGATCTTCGACCTGGAAGACGGTTGCCGTCAGAAGGAGATGAGCCGCACGCTGCTGCGCCAGGAATTGCCCAAGTTCCAGCGCAGGCACGAAGTCGCGATTGCCATTCGCGTGAATCCGTTCCGCACCGAAGAGTACGAGCTGGACATGAAACTGGTGAAGGACATGTCCGATCATGTCGATGTGGTGATGCTGGCCAAGGCCGGTGAAGCCTACGGCGCACCCGAAGTCCGCGACCTGTCGGCCTTTTTGGCGGGACTGAACCATCGGATCACCATACAACCCATCATCGAGCACCCCAAGTCGCTGAAGATTGCGCCGGAGCTGATGCAATACAGCACGGTCAAGCATGTGGTGTTCGGGATTCATGACTTCTCGAAAGCGATGGGCATCCATATCACGCCGGAACACTGGACCGAGGAGCTGAAGTATTTTCTCAACCAGATCATGTTCGAGGCGCGCATCGCCGGTAAAGGCGTCATCGGCGGCGTGGAGACGCTGATCGGCTCCAGCAGCATGCCGGAGAATTTCGTCGAACCGCACGATGTGCGGCGCTGGCTGGATCTGCACGGCGAAAACGAATCGCACATCGTCTACAAGCATGCCTGCCAGGAAGCGGCCAATGGCTTGACCGGCAAGCAGGTCATCCACCCGGCGCACATCCACCTGTGCAAAGTGGCCTACACGCCCTCGCCCACCGAAGTTTCGCAAAAGATCAGGATACTGAAAGCCGCCATCGAGGCGGATGCGCTGCTGGGCGGTGCCATCAAGTTCGAAGGCGAAATGCTGGACCCGCCCATGTTCGGCAAGGCCTTGCAGACCCTGCTCAGGGCGCATGCCTTGCGCGCACTCACTCCCGCAGACACCGAATTCGCCATGACGGTGCTGCAACTGATGCCTGCCCAGGTCATCCGTGAAAACTGGCCGTACGGCGTAATCTTGTAGGAGCAATCATGTCAAACTTCAAACCGTTCACCCCCTGGGTATGGCAGGTTCCCGAGAATTTCAATATCGGTGTCGCCTGTACCGACGCGCACCTGAACACGCCCGCCGCGGACAATATCGCGATGATCGTGGAAGACGACAAACTGGGCACGTCGCAAATCACCTTCGCGCAATTGTCCGAGCGCACCAGCCGCTTCGCCCAGATATTGAGGAATTTCGGCGTGGGGACCGGCGAGCGCATTCTGATTCGCCTGCCCAACTCGCTGGACTATCCGACTGCATTCCTGGGCGCGATGAAGTGCGGCGCCATTTCCGTGCCCACCTCCACCCTGCTGACCGGCGAAGAAGTGGTTTATCTCGCGCAGGATTCCGGTGCGGCCGTGCTGGTCACCGACAAGGCGGCATGGACCACACTCAAAGATCAATTGCACGATGCGGTCAACCTGCGTCATGTGTTGTTGTCCGGTCCGGGCGAGGTGCAGAAAGTCGAAGGCCTGGATGTGCAGGATCTGGAAACTGCACTGTCCGGCATACAAAAATACTCGCCGCCGCATCCGACGAAATCGACAGATCCGGCGTATCTGGTCTACACCTCCGGCACCACCGGTTACCCCAAGGGGGTGTTGCACGCGCACCGCGCTATGATTGGCCGCACTCCGGCATCGACCTACTGGTTCGACTTTGCCAAAGAAGGCGACCGCATCATGCACTCGGGCAAATTCAACTGGACCTATGTGCTGGGTTCCGGATTGATGGACCCGCTGTATCTGGGCAAGACAGTGATCGTGCACGAGGGCAAGAACGACTCCAACACCTGGCCACGCCTGATCAAAAAACACTCGGCGACTATTTTTGTAGGGGTACCCACCATCTACCGCCAGATCGTGCAGAAGAGCGATTTCACCAAAGCGGATGTGCCCAGCCTGCGCCACTGCATGAGCGCGGGCGAGCACCTGTCGGATGAAGTGCTGACGCAATGGCGCGAACGTTTTGGAATGGATATCTATGAAGCGGTCGGCATGTCGGAGTTCTCCTACTACCTGAGCCAGACCAAGTCGCGACCGATACGTCCGGGTTCCGCAGGCTTTCCGCAACCCGGTCACAAGATACAGTTGCTGAATCCGGAGACTTTGAAGCCGGTGGCTGCGGGTGAAGAGGGCATGATCTGCGTGCCGGATAACGATCCCGGCCTGTTCCTGAATTACTGGAACCTGCCTGAAGAAACCACCAAATTGCGGCACGACGGATTCTTCTTCACTGGCGATTACGCGCGTTACGACGAGGACGGCTACATCTGGTTTCTTGGGCGCCGCGACGACATCATCAAGAGTTTCGGCTACCGTGTTTCCCCGTACGAGATCGAGCGCGTGCTGAAATCGCACCCCTCCGTTGCCGATTGCGCGTCCGTTGGAGAAGAGATCGAAAAGGACAAAGTGCTGGTGGTGGCCTACGTGATCATGCAGCCGGGCACCAGCACGACGGCGGATGAATTACTGGCATTCGGTCGCGAACACCTGGCGGCATACAAGGCGCCCAAGACTATTTACCTCGCGAAAGATTTTCCGCGCACCAAAAACGGAAAGATCCTGCGCCGTGAGGTGAACCCGGGCATCGCAATTGCCAAATCGACGATGCGCTGACCGTCAGCGATGCAAGTTCGCCGCGCTGATTTGCACGCAGCAGTTGGAACAAGGAAAAATGTAGGGTGGGAACGGTGTTGGTGCCCACGCGGTTCGATATGATTTTCTTGCTGCTACAGCGTGGGCAGTGCGAACGGGTAACGGCGCAGCCGTTGGGAATCCATCGGCCTCCCCCTTGCGGGGACAAGATACGTGCCCACCCTACCCGGCTTGAGGTGGTAAAACAGCAGGTCGATGAAAAACTCGTCACCGCCCACATCCAGCAGCACCTGCCGCCCGACAAACGCAAAGCCCGCACCCAGCTCCAACAGGAATTCGGTGACGTGCTTCACCAAGGCATGTTCGATCTCGCGCTCTTGCGCCTCGTCTGTCAGACCCAAAATCGAAGCGATACGGGTCTTTTACCGACTCGCGCGCCAGATCAGATTGTGGCTTGGGCAAACTGGCCTCGAAATTGGTGACCGCCGTGCCGCTACGCTCCAGCAGGCGGGTTTCGATTTGCATCACCAGAATGTTGCGTGACCAGTTGTTCTCAATGGCTTTTGCCGCATACCAACGGCGGCTTTCGGGGCTGTCTAATTTATCCAGCAGCGCCAACTGGTGATACCAGGGCAATTGTGCAAGCACCGCTTGCACAAATTCCGCATCCGGCCACGCCTCGGCAAAGGCGCGCATGTACTTGAGGTTGCGCGGTGAAAACCCCTTCATCTCGGGGAATGCCGTGCGCAGATCGTGCGCCAGCCGCTCGATCACCTTCGCACCCCAGCCTTGCTCGGCCTGCCGCGCCAGAATGTCGCGCCCAATCTGCCAGTAAAGCAAAACCAACTCGCGGTTGACCGCCAGCGTAGCGCGCTGTTGCGCGCTGCTGCGCCGTGTGGATGCGAGATTTCAGATCGAGCAGCCATTCGTGGTAACCGGCTGGGGTGGGCATGAGGGAAACGGGTTGGTCGGTCATAGTGCCTCCTTTACGCCATCGTAACCTGGCGGTTCATCTGCAAGGGCTGGTGCCAGTCGCGGAGTTGGGTGAGGTGTTGGTTTTCCATGCTGCGCATCAACACTTGCACAATATCCACCACCGTAAGCGACCAGATTTCCGCTCCCTCGTCATACACGCGGCGGATTTCGCGCTCTTCAAAGATGGCTGGCTGCATGGTCGGGTCTCCTTACTTAATGATGGGGATAGACAAACGCATCATAGAGAACGAATGTTCTGTCGTCAATCCGACGCAATTTGCTTCGTCATACCCGTACTGCGCCGCCCCAGCGCATCGGCATGGCCGACTGCAATGTGGGCGACACCGACGAGGTACGCCGTCGCGCCATGCTGGCTGCATCGCTGGTGAAGCCGGTGAAGGATCGAGCGAGTCACGACCCAGTTCGGATACATGATCCGGGTTTGTTTCAATCAATGGGATGGTGCTCCAAGAAGGGCCGCTCATCGCCATTACAGACCTTGTGATCCAATCAACTCGTGGTCCACTTTGTAAGTCACAGCGGTCGTAGGAATGAGCGCGACTATTATCGCTGCGCACCTTCTCCTGCCATTTGTACTGGGGTATGCGGACGTTACTCCTGTCTCAGAATTCCATTCCAGCACGCCTATCCGATAGTGGATAATGCCTGTACAAACGTGGGGCGCTGAGCGACGGCAATCATCATTAGAAATTATTTCAGCGCCAGTCGTTTATTAATGTCGCTGAAATACTGCTTGGGGGAAATGCATGGTCGCTGACAAAGAATTTGACTCAGTAATTAAGGTTTCAAAAGTCGTCGAAGCTTTAAAAGCGGGCACGCTTAAATTTCGCCATCAGGATTCCGTATTGGTGGATGAACTTCTTGCCCTGCCCAGAGGGGTTACAGGATTATTGGACATCTCGAAGCTCTCCCCTCAAGCCCTTGCATTCGCGAGAGTGACTGCGCTCGCGTTGACACACTTTGAGCAACAATCGCACGAGGAGCAAAGCGTCTCTGCTCTTCCACTACACGACGCTCAGTGTGCATTGTTTCAACACTACGAAAACCTTTTTAAAGCACTGACAGGAGTTTCTTCGGACTCCGTTACAACTCCGGCAGAAATCAAAGCGCGAATGTTGGAACGGTTTCGCCATCGTGCCACGAGTTTCATTGATGACATTAACGTCACTGTGGGTGAACTGGAGCAGTTTTATCGTGAAAATGCCATTAGCCTGTTTCAGGCTGGAAAATCTCTGGGCGGGGTCAAAGTGGTTTCGGGTGGACAACGGACTTTCGGAATTTCGGCACAGACATCGACGCGCATTGCGGGCCTGTATTGTGATACCCAACTGATACCCGATCCAATTTATCCGTTTCTAACCGGCAACCTGCACCTGAATGCCTTGCACCTCCAACTCGCAATCATTCTTTTTCACATACTGCCTCTTCGTCCATTGGTGGACGCAAGACTCTCGCCTCCCCCAATCCTCGTGTTTCCAAGCTTTGAGGAAGGGCTGGAGGAAAAGGACGCGGTAACGCAGGCCGGAATTGCGTCACTTATTCTGAAGGTTGTCGGCCCTGTATGCGACGCAAAGCTGGAGCACATCGAAGACCTGTTTGAGTATGCGCGCAAACATGAACAAGAATTTCTTGACACGATTACCCGGGAAAAACTCTTTGTCCCGCCCGGCGGGGATCATACTCATATTGTGCCTGCGTCAGTCGCAGCAGATATCTATCTGAAGGAACTACAAGGAATCAGGGAACAAGAACTGCTCCGCAAAATGGAACAGCTTCCTCGCGGCGTTCTAGTACTGAACGGAATCCTTGAGCGTTTACGCCCGCAATACCACCTAAGGGAGAATGCCGAAGAGCTGGATGCTCAGCCAATACTCAGCCAAGCCGCTCATTGGTACTATTTTGAGCGCTGTGCGCAAGCTGAGGCACGCGAACTTGTGAATGAAAAAGTGCTCACCACCGGGGCCTTTGATGTTCTTCGCGCGCTCCAAGATGACAGTTTAACTTGGTTGGGGAACGTGCCTGTCAATGGCCTCGTTGAACTTCGTCAGCGAATGGAACATGCGGAACTTCGCGAACAGCTTAGGAAGTTTACTGCTCAGCTTGGCGCAGCCGGCCCCACTGAGCTTGAATCTGTCGTGCGGGAAGTAAGGCATGGGCTTGATGCACTCATTCAACGTCAGCAGCAAGCAATTAGGGACATTGAGGACAAATACTCCACAAAAATGTGGGCTGCGGGAACTGGGAGCATTTTTGGGGCTGGCGCGGGAGCAAGCATGTATTTCTTGCCGTCTCTCGCGGCAGCTGCGGGAATTTCCGCTCCGGCGGCGAGCATCTTGGCTGCCCTCGCAGGTGGTGGGCTGACGGCAGCCAAAGAAACGGTGAGCAAAACAGTTGAAAAACGCAGATTGAAAAGAAGCATGCTTGGCATGCTCGCGACAGCACGACATGTTTCTAAATAACCATGGCATTCTCACTTCACTATCTGCAACACGTTAGTGGTCGAGGTATGTGCAAATCAGGCTTCCATACGCTCATACTAACTAAAGCTAACTAAAGGGTCAGCTTCGCAATAGATTTGAGCTGACATCAATGGCCGCATTGGGCCGGATGCGGAAGTAGATTTCCGTTACTCTCGACGACCGCTTTGGCCGAATCGCGGACAGAGCTACCTTCCAACGGTACAAGCTCAAACCAGCACCTGCCGCGTACTCTTCATATACAGCTCGATCTGCAATTCCACCTCAGGTGCGATCATCGCTTCGGGCCGCTTGCCGTGCGGGCAAACAAGTTTGGGTGTCGTGCCGAACAGACGGCAGATCAGCGGACGTTCGGCATAGACTTCGCAGCCGTTTTTTCCCAGGTAAACACAGTTCAACTCCGCGAACGCGGCATCGTGTTGCGCGTCGCTTTTAACGGGAAGTCGCGCCATTTCTTCGGGGGAGGTCGTCACGGGTCCGCAGCAGTCGTGACATCCGGGCAGGCAGTCGAAGGCCGGAATGTGTTTTCTGAAGAAGCGGATTTTTATGCTGTTGCCGGTCATTCGGCACGATTCATGGCGCCGGCAGCCAGTGCGGCAATGAGCTTTTTCGACTTCGCCTGAAAATTCAGCGGGTGGGACTGCGCGAGCGCATGGACATGCTGTTTGATTCTGGCCGGGGACATGAAAAGCCCGGCATTTTTGAACGCCAGCACGATCTGGTTGGGACTGTCGTCCGCATTGACCATGACGACGCTTCCGGCAAAACTGGTTTCGATACGCGATACCAACGCGCCGTGCAGTCCGCTGTTGCTCCACAGATTGACCACCATGATGCCGTTGTCCGCCAGCGACGCGAAGCAGTCGTCGTAGAACTGCTGGCTGCACAAATCATCGGGCATGCCGGAACTATCGAATCCGTCCACCAGCAGCACATCGAACAGGTCGCCGTGTTCTTTTACGAATACCGCCCCGTCCCCGAGCAATACTTTGAAGCGCGCATCGTCGGCGGGTATCGCAAATTCATTGCGCAGCGCGATGACGTCCGGATTGATTTCGACGACTGCAATTTCCGCCTGCGGCAAATAGCGGTAGCAGTACTTGGCCAGCGAGCCGCCGCCCAGGCCGATCATCGCGATACGTTTTGGGGACGGTTCGAACAGCAGAAAACTCATCATGGCCCGCGTATAGCTGAAGACCAATTGGTCCGGATCTTCGATGTTCATTTCGCTTTGCAGGCACAGCGCATCGAACTGCAGGGAAAGCATCCCGTCGTTCTCAAGCAAATAGGGCTTCCCGGGTTCGGCGTGCGGATTGGCCGACAACGCGAGCAGTTGCCCCAACTTCTGGCGCAACGTCCCGACCATAGTCTTGGCGGATTTATTCTTGCGCGACATTGCGACCGGCCGATATCGCCGTGAGTATTCCCTGCAGGATGGCGACAGGTGTCGGCGGGCAGCCGCTCACCACGACATCCACCGGAATGACGTTGGAGACTTTGCCGCAGGTGGCGTAGCTTTCGCCGAAGATTCCGCCGTCGCACGCACAGTCGCCGATGGCGACTACCAGCTTTGGTTCCGGCGTGGCGTCGTAGGTGCGCTTCAGCGCGATCTCCATGTGGCGCGACACGGGGCCGGTGACCAGCAGCAGATCGGCATGGCGCGGACTGGCGACAAATTTGATGCCGAGCCCCTCAATGTTGTAATAGGCGTTGTTGACGGCGTGTATCTCCAATTCGCAGCCGTTGCACGATCCCGCATCCACCATGCGAATTGCCAGCGCACCGCCGAAGGCATCCAGAATTTCCTGTTGCAGGCGCTGTTCGGTCAGGCGCATGGATTCGTCCGCCTGCGGCGGCGTTTCGGTCTTGATGCCCGTCTTGAAAATTTGTTTGAGTATCGGGTACATGCGCGCCTCTACAAATCCTGTCCTGAATAACTCAGATTGAACGACTTATTGATCAGCGGAAAATCCGGCACGATGTTGTCGATCACGGCATGTTCCAGCAGCGGCCAGTTCTGCCAGGAAGGATCGTGCGGATGCACGCGCGTGAGCGCACCCTGCGCATCGGTGTGGATCGCCACCATGACCTCGCCGCGCCAACCTTCCACGATGCCGATTCCGAAGCCGTTGGCGGGCAATTTCTCGATCAACGCCGGTTTGTCTTCTTCATGCACCAGATTGGACAAAATCGCCAGTTGCAGGCGCAAAGATTCGAACAGCTCGCCGAAGCGCACAATGACACGCGCCGCGACGTCGCCGTTGCGGTACGTCGCCATCTGCACGTCCAGTTTGTCGTACGGCGCGCACGCAAACTGCACGCGCGCATCCCAGGCTTGGGCGCTGGCGCGTCCGGCGAGTCCGCACAGGCCGAGTTGTGCCGCCAGCTTGGGCGTGACCAGGCCGGTGCCGATGAAGCGGTCCTGCATGCCCGCATGTTCGTCGTAGATGCCGCGCAGAATGGCCACTTGCCGTTTCAGCATTTCGCATTCCTGCTCAATGATGCGCTTGCCCTCGGCGGGAAGATTCACGGTGACGCCGCCCGGAACGATCTTGTCCATCAGGTAACGGTGGCCGAACAGCACTGCGTTATTGCGCAGCACCTGTTCCTTGAGTATCCAGAATTGAGCGAAGCCGAACGAGAACGCAACGTCGTTGCCCAGATAGCCGAGGTCGCCCAGGTGGTTGGCCACGCGCTCGCGTTCCAGCAGCAGTGCGCGCAGCCACAAGGCGCGGCTGGGCGGCGTAACTTTGGCGATGCTTTCCGCCGCCATCGCATAAGCCCATGCATAAGCCACCGTGCTGTCGCCGCTCACGCGCCCAACCAGCTTCGCACCCTGCTGCAGGCTCATGCTTTCGAATCGCTTCTCGATACCCTTGTGCACATAACCGAGACGCTCGTCCAGGCGCAGCACTCGTTCGCCGATGATGGAGAAACGGAAATGCCCGGGCTCGATGATGCCTGCATGTACCGGACCGACCGGAACCTCGTGCACACCCTGGCCTTCCACTTGCACGAAGGGGTAAGCATCAGCCTCGTCGGTGCGGCTGGCAGCCGCATCGAAATCCTTGCGCAATGGAAAACTGCCGCTGTGCCATGCGCCGTGGCGCACCCATTTGCGGTGGTCGTGTCCTTCGTGCGCGTAAATGCCGAGCATGTCGTAGGTCGCGCGCTGCATGCGGTTTGCTGCGGGAAATATCAGGCTCAGGTCCGGATAGACGGGATGCTCGTTCAAAAGCACAACGTGGAGGCAAACCAGCCCCGATTCGTTCATCAATGCCACGTGCAACATGAAGCCGCGCCCCCGACTCGGTGGGGCGCAGCCCTCGGGTGCGGGAGGGGGCGCTACGCGGCTGCTCCCGCAATCGGCCGACTCCGTCGGTAACGTCTCGCAGCCGCGCGGGCGCGAATCGCTGCCCCACAACGCCACCAGCCTGCCGCCGCCATCGCGCACTTGCAGGCAGATCTCGTGCAGATATTCCGGCGCAACCTCCCCTGCCCAGGCGGGCAGCGCGTCGGTGAGTCGGGTCAGTTTCAGGTTGGGATGTTTGATCGGCATCGCTTTATCCTAACAGTGCGGCAGCCTGGCGATACCAGTCGGCCAGATAAGGCGGCATATACAGGCCCAGCATCAGCACCAGCAGCAAATGCACGAACACCGGAATCAGCGCGGGCGAATGCGGCAGCGGTGTGGCGGTGGACTCGCCGAACACCACGGGTTGTATCTTGCCGAAGATGGCGGCGAAGGCAATGCCCAGCGAGACCAGTAATATGGGCGTGGTCCACGGATACTCGTGCATGGCGGTGGTGATAATGAGGAATTCGCTGGCAAACACGCCGAACGGTGGCATGCCGAGAATGGCGAAAGTGCCCAGCGCGAGGCCCCAGCCCACGGTCGGACTGAAATGCAGCAGGCTGCGGATGTCTTCCATCACTTGCGTACCGGCCTTCTGCACCGCATGGCCGACCGCAAAGAAAATTGCCGATTTGGTAAGCGAGTGCACCGTCATGTGCAGCATGCCCGCGAACGTCGCCACCGGTCCGCCCATGCCGAAGGCGAAGGTGATGAGCCCCATGTGTTCAATGGAGGAATAGGCAAACATGCGCTTGATGTCTTTTTGCCGGAACAGCGAAAGCGAGGCCACCGCCACCGAGAGCAGGCCGAAACCCATCATGAGGTTGCCCGCGAAGTGATTCTCCAGCGAGCCGTCCACCAGCACTTTGCTGCGCACCACCGCGCTCAGTGCAACGTTGAGCAGCAGGCCGGAGAGCACGGCGGAGTCAGGCGTCGGGCCCTCGGCATGCGCGTCAGGCAACCAACT
>JAUSBC010000096.1 GCA_030652215.1 Sideroxyarcus sp. | reverse complement strand
ACCATGCTGTTGACCATAGTTTGAAGGGTAATGAATTACCAGCAATCACTCCGTCCGCTAACGAACATTAATCAGGGACGGGCCACGCCGCCCTCACTCCAGAATCTCATACGGCTCCATCGCGACCCTTTCAACCCGCTCGCCGAGCATGACCACTTCCCCTACTCGCCTGCTGTTGCCCGTTTCGCTGAATTCGAAGCGATAGCTGCGGCGCAGTACACGGCGTCCGTTGTTGTCGCGTGCCAATGCCAGTTTGGTGCCGGCGACGGTATCGTCCAGAAACTGCACTTCCATCTTCATGCAGGCTTGCTTGCCGGCATTGCGCGCTATCTCAAGGATGCGGATGCTGTGCAGCCAGAACCAGGCCATCAGACCCAATACGGCCAGTACCAATAAACTCGCTAAGTCCATGATGATTCCCTTGGCCGAGCTGGCTTAGCCCAAGGGGGCGAAGCGCGGCACGGTTTTACCTTCGTGCTGCACTGACTCATGGAAGGCGGACTTGGGGCGCGTCCATATCTGCCCCAGCTCGGATCTGTAGACCATCATAATGATGTCGGGATCGGCTTCCAGCTTCGCCTCGCAGACGATCTCGTAGATGCCTCCCTTGTAGTGCCGGTATTTCATTACTCGCCCCTCACGACTCTGTGATGTGCGGATTCTACCGCGTGCGGCCTGACCCGCACTCAATCAATCACAGGCAGCCACCCCATAGCTGCTAGACTCCGTCGCTTATGAACATCCCGCAGATTTCCAAACAGCTTGAGGACACCGGCTACATCGTTCTGGCCAAACCGCTGGTCGATGAACTTTTGGCAAAACTATTCACGCGTTGCCACGATGATGACTCCGGGCGATTCCACTCGGCACAGGTAGGCAGGGGGGCGGCGAAGCAGCAGATCGGTTCGATACGCAGCGATGTGATCGACTGGCTGGATGCGGCCAACGGCACCGATCAGATCTATCTGGCCTGCATGGAAGAGTTGCGCCTGGGGCTGAATGAATCGCTTTTTCTGGGTTTGTTCGATTACGAATGTCACTATGCCATCTACGGCGAAGGCGATGGCTACGCAAAACATTCCGATGTGCTGCAGGGCAAGAAGAACCGGATACTGACGACCGTGCTCTACCTGAATGAAGACTGGCATGCCTGCGACGGTGGCGAGCTGGTTGTATTCGAATCAACAGGCAAGTCGGTTATCGCCACGGTCAACCCGACGTTCGGCACGATGATCATTTTCCTGAGCGAGTCGTTTCCGCACGAAGTGCTCATCTCGCATGCCACCCGCCGCAGCATCGCCGGATGGTTCCGGGTCAGCGGCAGTTGACTTGGAAGAGTTGCCCGGCGTGTCGGCCGATGTGCTCACCTCTGGCGATCTGCCTGCAAAGTTCCGCGACCCAATACTCAAAGAGGCAACGCTGGCATGAGTTCCGGGATGCCATTACGCCACAACGATCATTCGGTTGGGGAATGTTCGGACGGCGCGGACCGAAAAGCTCGAATGCCTTGCTTGCAAGTACGCTTTCCCACCTGCCTTACGGGCTTGGCGTTGGCGCAATAATCGCAAATTCAGGCCCGGGCTGGCCTCCTGCAACGCCCTGCTGACACGCATGGCCCGTATTTCCACCGCCACAATTGCTGTCAAGACTGGTGGTGAAGATACCGGGTATTGCTTATGTATCTCATACGAATATGCAGATAACGTACTTCCACGGCACACTTGGTGCCACAGCCAAAGGAGGTATGCCATGGCTACCATCTTGATGAATATCGACGGATTCGAGATCGCGCATGAGGCGCATATGCTTGAAGAGTACGGCGAGGAAAAGAAGCGTGCAGAATGGAAACCGCAACTCGCACTGGCGGGCAACGGTGCCGTTGCCCGGATCAACCGACACGCGAGTGATGCTGCCCCTCCTTCTGCATTGGAGGAAGAAATCGAGTGTTTCGTACTCCTTCCATCCGCAGCCTTCCCGCGATGCCCGTAAACAAGCGGCCTGCATAGACCCTCGTTATCCCAGCAATGCGACGTAATGCCGGCAGGCATTCGCTCATTCCCCGGACTCGACCTCGTTGTCAGCCCGGCCTTTCCGGTAGCGGTCTCAAAAATGTTCCCGAATCCATGCCGCGCCGACTTTCGTACAGGCTGAGTTGCTTGCGCACCTCCACCTGTCCGTTTTCATAGAACGGTTAAAGGCGCCTTCAAACCAGACCACCGACATATTCCCTTCATCTGCCCACCGTAACATCCCCCTTCCAAAACAATCCCGAATCTCCCATTGCAGCCTCACCCACCTAGTCGTATCATCATATTAGTGCTTTCTAATATTACGGAGGTCGGTCATGGACATGGAACAGAAGTGTGCGCTCGGTGAACAGGCTTACGAGAAGGCCGTGAAGTACGAGCTGGACTACGGCTGTTGTCCGCAATGTGTGCTGGCGACGGTGCAGGAGACCATCGGCATCATCGACGACCAAACGGTGAAGGCGAGCCACGGGCTTTCCGGCGGCGGCGGCTTGCTGGGCGAGGGTGTGTGCGGTGCGCTCACCGGCGGGCTGCTGGCGTTAAGTGCGAAATATGGCCGCGACCGCGACAAGCTGGACAGCGGGCGCCACATCAACAATTTCAAGAAGGCCAAGGAGCTGACCGAGCGCTTCCGCGCAGAGTTCGGCGGCGTGACTTGCCAGCAGTTGCAGCAACAGTTCACCGGGCGCACCTATGACATGTGGAATGCCGAGGAGTACAAGGCGTTCGATGCGGCACGCGGCAACAAGTGCGCGCATGCCACCGGCACGGTGACGAAGTGGGTCGTCGAGTTGTTGTGATGCAGCAGGCGAAAGAGACATTGCAGGAGAGCATTGCGCAACAGCGCGGCGAGCTTCTGGAGGCCATGCAGGAGCCGCTGCGGCAATTGGCTGCGCGATGCGCTCCGGTTTGGACGGATCGCGACAGACTGGACCTGGTGCTGAGCGAGGGCTTGAAAACGCTGCCCTACGGCAGGGCGCTTTATGCGCTGGATACCAACGGCATACAGACCAGCAGCAATGTCGGTGCCGAGGGGCTGGCGCCGGCATCCCTCGGTCGGGATCGCTCAAAGCGGCCTTACATGAACATCGTCTTGCCGCTCACAGGCACCCTGCTCTCCGAGGCCTACATCAGCCTGATCGGGCGCCGCCCTTCTCTTACCGCAGTGCAAATCGTGCGCAGCCCGTCTGGCGCGGTGCTGGGATTCATCGCCACCGATTTCGACCTGCGCGATCTGCCGCTGACGCACAAGCTGTACGACGAGCCGGTATTCTGGCGCCAGATCAAGGGCGATCCTTCCATCCGCGACACGGTCTTTCATCAGAGCCGGGCGGAAAGCACGCTGGATCGGCATCTCGATACGGTGATAGGCGTGGTCGAGGAGTTGATGGTCTACCACGGGGTGTATCACGTGATTCTGCACTTCTCCAGCAATCGCGCGGTGCTCTGGGAGATGAGCGACCCCTACCGCTATCGCCTGTTGGACATCGAGGCGCTGATCGACCCGGATATTTGCCTCGCCTATCCCAGAAAGGTTTATCCGCCCGATGCGCTGGTGCCGCGCGAGCGGATACGCGCCGTGCTGGATTTGTTTCGCCAACTGCGCTACATGGACGACATGTTCTACCTGCGCTCGGGCACGTTGAATCTCTTCAACGGCATCGTCGGTCTCACGTTCTCGTGCGACGGCTCGCATTACATTCCCCACGACGAGTTCTTGAATGCGGGCTACGATTTCTGGGTAGGCAATTAGCAAATCCCGGCTCGAAGCCCGCGTTAATATCACTGGAAAAATGGTTGTTCCGGCACTTGCACCAAGCGCGTACATACGGCGTAAGATGATCAAGTCGCATTGGTGATTCAGTCCACGATACTTCACAGCAGGCTGCAGATACGATTTTCAATACGCTATCGGCACGCCTGACAAATGAAAGGAGCGGCCATGAAGCATCACAAATACCTCATCGTCGGCGGAGGAATGACTGCCGACTCCGCCATCCGCAGCATCCGCAAGATTGATTCCGCAGGCTCGATAGGCATGCTCAGCGATGAACATGATCCGCCCTATGATCGCCCGCCGCTGTCCAAGTCCTTGTGGAAAGATAAGCCGTTCGAGACTATCTGGCGCAGCCCCAACGGGCTCGATTACGAATTGCATCTGGGCAGGAAAGCGGTGTCGCTGAATGCCGGGAAAAAAACCATAACGGACGACACGGGCGACGCATACGCCTATGAAAAATTGTTGCTCGCCACGGGCGGCACGCCGCGGCGCCTGCCCGATGCCGACGAGAGCGTGATCTATTTCCGGACGGCTGCCGATTACCGCAAGCTGCGCGCCCTGACCGAGCGCGGTTCGGACTTTGTGGTGATCGGCGCCGGCTTCATCGGTTCGGAAGTTGCGGCCGCGCTCGCGATGAACGGCATGCGGGTCACGCTGATCTTTCCGTCAAGCGGGATCGGTTCGCGCGTCTATCCGCCCGCGCTCGTAAAATTCCTGAATACCTACTACCAGAAGAAAGGCGTGACGCTGCTTGCGAACGAGACCGTCAAATCCGTGCGCGTCAGGGGCGACAAGACCATTGTGACCACGGGCAAAGGCAAGGAAATCGCGGCCGACGGCGTCGTGGCAGGCCTGGGAATCGAGCCCAACACCGGGCTGGCTGTGCAAGCCGGACTCAAGGTGGACAACGGCATCGTGGTAGATGAATTGCTGCGCACCAGCAATCCGGACATTTACGCTGCAGGCGATGTCGCGAATTTCCACAGCGCGGCGCTGGATAAACGCATGCGCGTGGAGCACGAGGACAACGCCAACGTCATGGGCGAAACAGCGGGGAAAAACATGGCCGGCCTATCCGTGGCTTACAGCCACCAGCCCTACTTCTATTCCGATCTGTTTGATCTGGGCTATGAAGCGGTGGGCGAACTGGATTCCGGCATGGAAATGATCGAAGACTGGAAGGACCCGTTCCACAAAGGCGTGATCTACTATTTGCGCGAAGCTCGCGTGCGCGGCGTTCTGCTCTGGAACACATGGGGTCAGGTTGCGGCTGCAACACAGTTGCTGGCGGAAAGAACCCCGCAGGCACGTGCGACATTGATGGGAAGAATCAGCGATCAGGAATAATCGCCGGCGGACAGTCAGTCGCTGGCGTCCAGTTTGCCCCCGGTGGCCAGGCTGGCAATTTTGCTGAGCACGACGGACAGGTCTTTGGCTTTGGCTTCCATCTCGGCTGATTGCTTGACAATGTCGTCCATTTTTTCCCGGTCTTGCTTGATGGTTTCACGGAGCTGATCGAGCAACTGCGCATATTCGAACGATTTTTTCTTCTCGTCTTCAAGCTGCTCATTCTTCCTGGCGAGCTGACTCTCTTCCACCGCATCCAGTTTGTTAACCTTGGCTTCCATTTCGGCCGCCGTCGCTTGCGCTGCGGCAGCTTTTTCCTGTTCCTGTTTGAGGCTGGCCCTGAGCTGCTCTATCGTTCGCATATATTCGAGCGACAGCTTTTTCTCTTCTTCAAGCAGTGCGTTCTTCTTGACCAGCTGATTCTCTTCCACTGTATCCAGTTTGATCAACCGGGCTTCCAGCACAGCCGATTTCGCCTGTTCCTGTTTGAGGTTTTCGCGCAGTTGCACGATCGTTTTCAGCAAATCGAGCGTCTTGGCTTTTTCCTCTTCCAGCAGCGCGCTTTTCTTTTCCAGCTCTAGCCCGATATCACGCTCCCTCGCCTGTTTGTCCGGCGGGGTATTGTTCTTTGCGGGTTCCTGATAGGCGCGGAGTTTCAGTGTTTTATCCATGATGGTTCGTCTCTCGAATACGGACTTTCGGCGCACCGGGCGCGGGTTTGAATTGCGAGTGTAGTTCCAAATAACACATGGGTGTTGCTCAATTGTTCTGCAGGCTAATGGGCGCGGACAGGTGATTGTCGACTTCCGAGGTGCCATCCTTGATCACCGGCGCATCCAGCGCGGGCGAGGCCGCAGGGCTGCTTGCCGCAGGCTGCACGGCGGGCTTGGCTTCGGATGGCGCCGCAACGGCCGATGCAGCCGGCGGCTTCGGCAGTGTCGGTTTGACTGCCGGGGGCGCGACAGGCGTCGCCTTCATGGCTGCGGCAGGGGGAGGCGTCTGCGCAACCGGCGCGGTCGGCGGTGCAACAACCTGTACCGGCGCTGCAACGGGCGGTCTGGCAACAACCGGTTTAGGCGGGACTGGAACTGGTGCCGGCACCGGTTTCACGACCTGAGGTTGCGGCACGCTTGGCAATGCCGGTTTGGGGGGCGGCGCTGCCGATTCAAGCACCGCTGTCGGTGGTATGGCAGACGCAGCAGCATTTTCAGGCTGGGAAGCGGGTGCAACATCCTGCACGACGCTGACGGGCGCCACCGGGTTCGCACGCCGCGTGGATTCCTGCTGTTGCGCGACATACCAGCTTTGCACAACAAAAGTCGAAGTTGCAGCCACACCGAATGTCGCCGTCAGCAACAAGGCATGGCGCAGCTTGTCGTGCTTGCGGATGATGCGAACCTTGGCTTTGCCGAAAATGGTGTGGATGATTTCCGCCTCGCCGATTTCTCTCGAATGGCTCACCTTGGGCTGCGTTCTCGATTCGCGCAATTGGATGCCAGGAATATCTAGTTGGCCGATTTCGTTGCCCATTACTTCCGCTCCCTTAATTTGCAGCACTACAACCTGCATGATAACAAGGATTAAGCCGGTTACAACCGGGGAAATAGCAACAGGCACGAGACCGGGCCAGCGGACTCCCCCGGTTTTTGCCCCCTCATCCATGGACGCCCCGCCTCCCAACCGTCACAATGTTCTACAAGCAGCTTGCCAAAGTTACCGGGACTGACCGACAGATACAAAACCAAGGGGTGACATGAATAAACGCGTATTGATTCTTGGGCACGGCAAGATGGGCCATGCCATGGAGTGCCTCCTTTCCGGGCAGCATGATGTCCGCATCTGGTGCATGGAAAAAGACATGGATGGCGGCCCCACGCTGGAGGAAAAAGTCGCCTGGGCACAGGTAATCTTCTTCTGCCTGCCGGTGAATCCGCACTTCGAGGTCGCCAGCCGCATCGCGCCTTATCTGGCAGAAGGCAGCCTGTGCCTGACCATCGCCAAGGGACTGGACGAATCGGGAAGGACAGCGGCACAGGTGTATGACAGCGTGCTCACGGGCAGCCACCACTATGGGGTGATTTACGGCCCGATGATCTCGGATGAGATCAGAGCCGGCAGGCATGCATTTGCCGATGTGGTGCTGTCCGACACGGCGGATTTCCAGGTGATATTCGACCTGTTCCTGGGCACCAAACTGATCTGCCAGCAGGCATCGGACATGCACGGCCGGAGCTGGTCGGTAATCCTGAAAAACGTTTACGCCATCATGTTCGGCGTGGCGGACGAGTTGAAGCTGGGCAACAACATGCGCGGGCACCTGATGGTGACTGCCATCTCGGAACTATCCGGCATCGTGCAGGCCTTCGGCGGTCAGGCGCACACGCCGTACAGCTATGCCGGACTGGGCGACCTGCTGACCACCGCCACCAGCGAAGATTCGCACCATCACGCACTCGGCCGGCAACTGGTGCGCGGCGAGTGGTCAAACATCTCCGGCGAGGGGGTTCACACTTTGCAGATGGTGGTGAAGCATCACTTATTCGATTGGCGCGCCTATCCGCTGTTTACGCTGGCGCACGACATCGTCACGCAGCCTGCGACGCTGGAGGAACGGGTGGAGGATTATTTGACGCAGTTGCGGGGGATGGAGAGTTGCGCGATATGAACCGAGATAGTTCACTAGTAAAAACCACGTCATTCCGGCGCAGGCCGGAATCCAGATGATCAAATATTTCCCACGTAAGTGGGACGACATCGTGGTTTTGTCCGCTTCGCGGTGTATTCTTCATTGCTGGATACCGGCCTGCGCCGGTATGACGGCCTAATGGACAATCTCGGTTGAATCCGTACCTGCCGTAAACGAAGCGCTTTACAGCAGGCTTACAGGCCCCGTGCTTTTTTCGACAATCCACTCGCCGTCGCTCTTGCACACCGTGTCGGTGTGGTTGGCAATCCTGATGGCGAGTTGAGTCGATTTTCTGATGTACTCGTCCGCGTTGGCATCGTTCACTTCGCCTTTTTGCAGATAGGCAGCAAAAATCCTGGAGGCCATATTCGCGATGACGCTTTCACTAGGCTGAAGGCTAAGAAACGTTTCTTCGGACATTTTGACTCCCGCTTTATCAGGTCGGCTGAATCTCAATCAGCGTCTCATCCGGTGCCACGCTGTCGCCCTTCTTTACGTGGATGCTGATCACCACGCCGCGCTGCGGGGACTGGATTTCGTTTTCCATTTTCATGGCTTCGATGACCAGCACTCCGTCGCCCGCCTCCACCTTGTCGCCAATCTTGGCTTTGACTTCAACGATGGTGCCGGGCATGGCGGTCGTCACGCAACCCTGATGGTGCGGACGCGGGCGGCTGGAGGTTGTTGCGGTTGCTGCAGCCTTTTTCTTGCCGCCGCCCTGGCCGCCGCTGACTTCGATCTCATTCAGCGTTTCAACGATCACTTCTTCCGAAATACCGTCCACGGAAACATAGTACGGACGCTGGGTCTCTCCGTAGTGTCCGCTGCCGGTGAGATTGATATGGAAGGTTTCACCGTGCAGCGTGACCTTGAACTCGTTGGGCGCATAACGCTCTGCGGAAGCGGTAGCGGCTTCCTTGTCCAGCAAAGGCTCGGGCTTGAGCGTATTGGCGTTGCGCTCCTGCAGGAAGGTCTTGGCCAGATCAGGGAACATGGCGTAAGTCAGCACGTCCTCTTCGCTCTTGGCAAAAGTTTCGCTGTCGGCCTTGAGACGGTTCATTTCGTCTTCCAGCATATCTGCGGGGCGGCAGGTCATCACTTCGGCATCGCCGACCACCTGTTTCTTGAAATTGGAATTGATAATGCCGGGCGCTTTGCCATACTGGCCGAGCAGGTAGTTTTTGACTTCGTTGGTAACGGATTTATAACGTTCGCCGGTCAGCACATTCAGCACCGCCTGGGTGCCGACAATCTGCGAGGTGGGCGTGACCAGCGGCGGGAAACCCATGTCTTCGCGCACGCGCGGAATCTCGTCCAGCACTTCGTCCATGCGGTTGATCGCGTCCAGCTCCTTGAGCTGGCTGGACAGGTTGGAGATCATGCCGCCCGGCACCTGATTGACCAGCACGCGCGTGTCCACGCCGGTGAAGGCGCTCTCGAACTGCCAGTATTTTTTGCGCACTTCGGTGAAGTAGGCGGTGATTTCCTGCATGGCCGCGAGGTCCAGCCCGGTGTCGTAGGGCGTGCCTTTGAGCGCGGCGACGATGCTCTCGGTCGAACTGTGGCTGGCGCCTTCACCGAAAGAAGAGTTGCAGGTATCCAGCATGGTGGCGCCCGCTTCCACCGCCTTGAGGAACGTCATGCCGGACAAGCCGGAAGTGGCATGGCTGTGCAGGTGGATGGGCAGACTGACGGCCGCACGCAAGGCCTTGACCAGGTCGAAGGCGGTATAGGGCGTGAGCAGACCGGCCATGTCCTTGATGCAGATAGTGTCGCAGCCCAGCGCTTCCAGTTCGGATGCGAGCCGCACGAATTGGGGAATGTCATGCACCGGGCTGGTGGTGTAACTGATGCAGCCCTCGGCATGCTTGCCGGCTTTCTTCACCGCCTCGACGGAGACGCGCAGGTTGCGCATGTCGTTCATCGCGTCGAAGATGCGGAACACGTCAATGCCGTTGTTGGCCGACTTGGTCACGAACGCGCGCACTACGTCATCCGAATAGTGGCGATAACCCAGCAGGTTCTGGCCGCGCAGCAGCATCTGGATTCTCGTGTTGGGCAATGCCTTGCGCAGTATGCGCAGACGCTCCCACGGGTCTTCCTTCAGGAAGCGCACGCAGGCGTCGAATGTGGCGCCGCCCCAGGCTTCCAGCGACCAGAAACCGATGCTGTCCAGTTTGGCGCAAATGGGCAGCATGTCTTCGGTGCGCATGCGCGTTGCGATGATGGATTGAGGGCCGTCTCGCAGCACCAACTCGGAAATAAGGGTCTTGGCCATGGTGTTCACTAACAAGTTAAGTTGATATTAAATGCCTTCGTGAGCCGCGATCACTGCCGCTATCGCTGCCGCTCGAAGTTCCGGCGGAACCTTGGTTACATAATCGATCAATTCCGGGTGGGACTCGACGAAACTGGTGTTGAAATTCGCATTCCTGAAATCGGGATGTTTGAGAATTTCCTGATAGTAGGGGACCGTGGTCTTCACGCCGTACACCACCATGTCGTTCAGCGCGCGGCGGCCGCGTTCGACCACGCCTTCCCAGGTCAGCGCCCACACGGTGAGCTTGGCACACATGGAATCGAAATACGGCGGGATGATGTAGCCCGTATACATGGCGGCGTCGATGCGCACGCCGGGGCCGCCGGGTGCGTAGTAGCGCGTGATCTTGCCGAAGCTGGGCAGGAAGCCGTTCTTGGGGTCTTCCGCGTTGATGCGGAACTCCATCGCGAAGCCGCGGAACTTCACGTCTTCCTGTTTGTATTGCAGCGGCAGGCCGTCGGCGATGCGAATCTGCTCCTGCACGATATCGATGCCGGTGATGGATTCGGTCACGGTGTGCTCGACCTGCACGCGCGTGTTCATCTCCATGAAATAGAAATCGCCGCTCTGGTCGAGCAGGAACTCGACCGTGCCCGCGTTCTCGTATCCCACCGCATGGCAGGCCTTCACCGCCAGCGCGCCGATGTATTCGCGCTGCTCGGGTGTGATCTGCGGCGAGGGGGCGATCTCGATGAGTTTCTGGTTGCGGCGCTGGATGGAGCAGTCGCGCTCGAACAGGTGAATGGCATTGCCGTGGCTGTCGCCCAGCACCTGCACTTCAATGTGCTTGGGATTGACCACGCATTTTTCGAGGAACACTTCCGGCTTGCCGAAAGCCTTGCTGGCTTCCGAAATCACGCGGTCGTAGTTGCCCAGCAGTTCTTTTTCGTTGTCGCAACGGCGTATGCCGCGTCCGCCACCGCCGTTGGTGGCCTTGAGCATGACCGGGTAGCCGATCTTGCCGGCCAGCGCGCGCGCCTCTTCCACATCGGCCAGATTGCCCTCGCTGCCCGGCACGCAGGGAATGCCCGCAGCAATCATGGCGTTGCGTGCCTGAATCTTGTCGCCCATCTGGCGAATCACATCCGAATTCGGGCCGATAAACTTGATGCCGCGCCTCGCGCAGATCTCCGGCAGTTCCGGATTTTCGGACAGGAAGCCGTAGCCGGGATGCAGTGCATCGCAGCCGGAAGTCACCGCGACATTGACGATGTTATGCACGTTCAGATAGCCGGCGACCGGCTCGGAACCCAGGTGGTAGGCTTCGTCAGCTTTCTTCACATGCAGCGCATGACGGTCGGCATCCGTATAGATGGCAACCGACTTGATGCCCATTTCCGAGCATGCACGCACAATCCGGACGGCAATTTCACCTCGATTGGCGACGAGTATTTTCTTGATCACAGGCTGATTCCAATTCTGACGGCTCAAAAACCGAAGAATTGTAACATTCGATCCGGCCCAGAAAGACCGAATGCTTGGATTTTTGCCCGTTTCGGGGCAATCATTGCGCGAGGTTATAAACAATATTGCCCGAACCAATGATTCGGGCAATAAAAGGTGCCGGAAACGCGATTTCGTTCGGCCTATTGTTGCAGTGCCTGATTCACTTTCCCCAGATCCGCCTCAGCCAGCCCGCCCACCGCCGCCTTCAGGCTGAGTTGACTGACCAAGTAGTTGTATTGCGCCTGATACAGGTCGCGCCGCGTCGCATACATCTGTTGTTGGGCGTTC
>JAUSBC010000094.1 GCA_030652215.1 Sideroxyarcus sp. | reverse complement strand
AGGCATCGTGCAGGGCTTGGGGGCAGAAACTGTCCATGCGTTTGAATGGTATCAAACCACCAAAAAGCTATGGCCGAGGCGCGTCGATGAACAGCAGCGTGTGGCCGTGCAATTGGGCGAGATCGAACAAGCCGACATCCCCGACGATCCCATCCCCAAAATTATCCTACCCCACATGACCATGGGCGAGGTTGGCGCAGCAGCCTTGCCTATGCGTTTTGCAACCGCACTGGCATGGATAGAGTACGACGCGCATCAGGCTCGCTGGGGCTTCCCGATACGGAAGCATTTGTTGGTTTGCGACACGCCAGATGTGCAGGAGCGCGGAGCAATCATCATTAGCCCGACACTGGCGACAACAACATAGGGAATCGAGAGCTTTTCTAATATGTGTCCAGTCAATCGACTCACGTAACCAAATTCACCTGAACTCACATGAACGACAACTACACCGCCACCAATACGGAAAACGCATCTGACCTCTATGAACTTCGACAAGGTTGGCTGGATGCAACCGACATTCACGCCAGCGCATTTGAAAGTGTCGAGGAACGTCTGTGTTCAAGCATCTATCACTGTGCTCGCGCACTGCGCATGGTCAAGCCTGAAAACGAATCCTCACCAGCGGACAAGAAAAAAGAACCCACCAAAGAACCCGACTGCTTCATCTTCCTCGCCAGCCACATCAACTCGCCCCAATCCGCAACCACTGCCGCCGGATACGACCTCGCCTACCAATGGCTGGCGCAAGACGCCGCCAAAGCTGCCGCTGCCGAAGCCGCACTCAGCCTCTACCCGGAAGCAGACAACAGCAAGTTGCTCAAACTCTACGACGAACAAGAAGCCCTGCGTCCAACCTTGTTCCGCATCTACCGCAAACAAATGCAGGCACTCCCCATCGCCATGGTGAACACCGCCGCCACCGCAGAAAGCTCAGCGGACGCCCTCAAGATCGAAGCCCTGCGCTATGCCGCAGTCAACGCCGACATCGGCATGGATGTATTTCGCACCCACTACCTGCCGCTGCTCTCGGGCAAAGCTCAATTCGATGCCCGAATAGTGGAAGCGGCCATCTGGGGCGGCATGCTGCGCAGCGACCCCGACGCAACCCGCGTCATCAGCGCCGCCATATCCCTCAACCCCTCACCGAAATATCGCATACAACTCCTGCGCCTGGCCGCACTCAGCGGCGCCTCCGAATACCTCCCGCTGCTATTGCAAGCAGCAGAAACAGACCCCGCCACCGGCTACCCGCTGCTCGTGCTCTTCGGTCACAAGAGCGTCATGCCTGAACTGCTCAAGGCTTTGGAAAACCCCCGCAGCATGGAACAAGCCGCTGCCGCATTTAGCCAACTCACCGACCAGCTATTGCCCCGCATCCCGCGCCTGACCGTAGTGGGTGAAGAAGAGACGGATGAGGAAGATGCCGCCCCCCAAATCCCCGATATTAAAGCCGCCCGTGCGTGGTGGGACAAACACCAAGCCGGTTGGAAAGCTGAAGAACGCTGGCTGTTCGGCAAACCCGCCAACGCAGTGCACCTTGCCGCGATGAGCAAAAAACATGCTGGCAGTTTCGGGCGTGACCTCATGGCACTGTTGGCCTTGGCACAAAAAGCCCCATTGAACATTCCGTCAGAAATCTGGCGCGCCCGCCAGCAACAACTGTTTGCAGACAAAATGGCCGCACAACCCGCGGCCAAATCCGCCCAGCCCGCGAAAGCCCGCCATGCATGACCTGAACAACGAATCCCCCTGGCAAGCCACACTCGCCCCCGGCTACAGCCACAAGCGCGAGCAACTGGCCGTCGTCATCATCAAGGCAGGCTACGCCATCGACATCGAAACCGGCGCACTCACCCCGCTCAAAAAGAAACCTGCCATCGAAGCCGCCGACCAGCATGAAGGCGAACCGCTCAAATCCGCATTGATTGCAGCAGGGGAGTGCAGGCCGCCCAAAGTCGGCGGCGAGTTTTACATTCTCGGTGCCACACTTACCCCGCCCGACAGAGACACCACCGCCGCCGAAGTCAGCATATCGCTCACCCACAGCAATGGCCGCAAGTTTGACAAGACCATCCGCGTCATCGGTAAGCGCCAATGGCAGGGCACCTGGATGCTGCCCACCATCAGCAAACCCGAACCGCTAACCCCCATCACCCTCGGCTATGAAAACGCCTACGGCGGCCACGACCCCGCGCCCAGCCCCAAAGAAAAGCACCCCATCTACCTCGCCAACTACGCCGGCAAAGGCTACCTCGCCGATGCCAAAAGCTGCACCGGCATCGAACTCCCGCAACTGGAAATCGCGCCCTTCATCAACCGCCCATCAGACCGCCCGCAACCCGCAGGCTTCGGCCCCGTGCCCGTCTTCTGGCAACCGCGAAGAGCAGAGCAGGGCACGCCCGACCTGGAAGCCGCCCAGCGTGGCGCCTGCCCCTATGGCCCGGACGCACAAGCCTGCATGCACAACAGCGCACCGCTGGACCAGCGCTTCCCCAATCCGTGGCAAGGCGGAGAAACGCTGACCCTCACTAACATCCTGGCGGGCATGCAGTATGGCAAGACGATCCGTATCACCTTGCCGCGCATTGCACCGCAACTCATTGTTGAAGATAAAGGAGTAGCCAAACAACTCACCTGCGTTTGCGACACATTCTGGATTGATGCCAAAAAGAATCAGCTATTCATGATCTACCGCGCCGTCTACCCCATGCGGGCGGCCTACCCGGACAACGGGTGTATCATCGTGCGCGATGCACAAGCAACGACCAGTGCATATCAATGAAACTGATATTAGTGGGATGTATCTGCTTTCTATGTTCAGGCTACGCAACCTATATGGTGCGTGTTGCGGATTGGGCCCATAAAGATGCGGCCAAACGATCGTTGGGCGAATATGAAAGTCCAATGTTTCTGCAAAGTCAGGCCCTGGAACGCGATCAATATGCCAAAAACAAATAGCTTAAAGCGATTCGTGCGTCGGGTGATGCCTTTGGAATTCCGCCAGACAGCAGCGCAGACGCGTCGTGAAATCAAGGATTGGTCATCTGGAATTGTTTTCCCGAGACTTCGTGGCGGGGATCAATGGCCGTCTCGTGTGGAGATCACGCAACCTGTGATGCCATCTCCGCTCATTGAGAACAAATTATCAAATGTTCGTCGGGGTGCGTCACTGATTGATATGAGCCAGATGGAGCCGGACGGGTGTTGGTCATTCTGGAGTCAGGTCGGTCGCCCCTCTGCGCGTAACGGCTTTGTCAGCGGTCGCAACCTTGTCAACGGACGATTGGTGACCCAGATTGGGGGCGGGCTATGCCAACTCAGCAGCCTCATCTATCACTTGGCACTTCAAAGCGGGCTGGATATTGTCGAAAGGCATGCTCACAGCATCGACATCTATCGGGAAGAGGATAGATTCACTCCACTAGGATCTGATGCGACGGTAGTCTGGGGTTTCAAGGATCTTCGCTTGCACAACCCTCATCCATTTCCCGTCAGTATCGGTTGCATGCTGCATGAAATGCGCCTGACAGGGCAAATTAGAAGTGCCGAGGCTCTACCCAAACATGTGATTGATTTTGTGGCCGATGACGTTTCACTTGGTCGGGTGGGCGTGAAAACGATTATTAATGGTGCCGAGCAATGGCAAACGTATTATGAACGTCGGCCTGATTGAAACCGGTTTGAGTTGCCGCTGATTACGGAAATTTGCCAATGAAAAAATATGCTTTGCCATTTCTCTTGGGCTTCTTCGTTTCAATCTTGGTAACAGCAATCACGCTGAGCATGGAGTCGTGGGCACCATCAGTCTATGGCGGGCTCGAATCCGTTGGTGATTATCAGTTCAAACCTTGGGTTTTCTCCGCACCAGCCATTGCAGCTCTCTTCATCACCGCCATTGCACATCCCAAGTTCAGAAACATGAGGGCCTTTACTGCACTCTTTGCAGGAGGCCTATTCTCAATACTAGCTGGTGTCGCAATGCTTCTCGTACTTGCAGCGGGGTCACTACCAAACATGCGTTACTGAGCAATGACTGCTTGTTCCTTATTTGAGCTGACCTGTTTGAATTTAAGTGCGAAACTGACTCAGAGCGACGGCCAACCCCTTAGTCGAGGCGACTAATTGCAACATACTGCAATTTGCGCAGGGCAGTGTTGTAAACGAACATGCATGAAAGAAGTAATCCTGGCCATGATCGATAGCCTGTAATGTGCAAAACGAAACCACTCTTTCAGCAGAGTCTGTTGCGGCTTTATTTAAAGGAGACAATAGATTGGAAGCCAGAATAAAGCAGGCACTGTTTCTATTAGTAACATTAGTTATATTCACATCATGCGATTCAAAAAGCGATTTGAAAAATGAACCGATACAGATAATTGCGTATGGGACAGATGAGTTTAAGGATTTTATGGAAAGTAATCCAAAAATCGACTTGGAAAAATCATGGGACTTGCAACTCGAATACTATAAAAACAATCCTAAATCTTTAGATTACAAATCGTATAAAGCATCTGTTACGTTATTTTTTATTGTGGACAATAATTATGTATACACATTGAATCACATGATGAAAAAAGTCGTAAAAGGAAAACTGCTTGAAGGTGTTTGGGTCAATGCGAACACTGGTGAAGTTAAATATAGAGAAGAGTCAAAAATTATTGAAGCAGTAAACTATGCTGGTTGGGGCGGTAATAGGTAATTTACGAGAATAAGGGGTGCGCTACGACGGGTTTTGGAAGCTCAATACTGACCTCGCGTATGTGACGCCTATGCTTGCTGCGCGCCCCTTAACTGTCGATCATATGGTTTAAGCCACCTGCTTTAGCAGGTGGTAGTTAAGTTGACCGACCGAATCGTATCTAAGTGGTAAAGTTTGGCTATGACTCTAGCTCATGAATCTTTATTGGCAGCATTGACTGATCTCAGCAAAGACCAAATTCGGCAAGCTGGGCAGAGATATACGCCTGGAATCGATCCTCAAGCACCAAATCTCAGGATTGAATCGCTTTTCACTGCAATCAAGAATGTTGCCTGCGGTGCGGATGCTCTTGCAAGACTTCACTCAGTTCTGAATGCACTTTCCAAGGATTGGGAACGTGCAAGGCACTGCAGCCAGCGGCCCGAGGCACTACAGGGGCAAGTGGTCGATGCCCGTGCCTTTTTGACGCCGATGACGCATCGCCTTCGTGCGCGAGATGCAAGCGCAGGACAAGAGTGGTCGGACCGACTCTCAAGCATTGAATTCGAGCTATTGGCAGACATGGCGCACTGGCGTGACGAGGAAGCCAAGCTTCAGCCTGCCGAAGCAAACAGCGTCCACTCCTCGGCTCGCAACACTATCCGAGGCAACATGAATGCCATCGGTCAATGTTTGGCGATTGTGCGGGATGAAAAGGAGTACATCCAAAGCGCAGCGTTCAAAGTTCTTTTCGACCCTCAACTTCTGGTAAGCGGAGAGTGGGGTACGGGCAAGACGCATCTGCTGTGCGATGTCACACAAGATAGAATCGACTGCGGTCAAGCCACTGTTCTTGTTCTAGCCAAGAACTTCCAAGGCAGTATTGTTGCAGAAATCTGTGCACGGATAGAGGCAGGGCGCACAGTAGATGAGGTATTCGATCGACTTGAAGAGCTAGCCAAGGAGACCGACGAGCGAGTGGTCGTCATCGTTGACGGTGTAAACGAAGGGCGTCGTCGTGAATGGCGAGAAGCCGTAACCACCCTTCAAGCGCTTATTGCAGATCGTCCGAGTATTGGCCTAATTGTCACATGCCGGACGCCGTTTGAGCCCATCGCCATTGAGAAGAATCAGTTAGCTAAACTGCATAGAGTCATGCACCACGGATTCGACGATCAGGAGTTCGATGCTCAGGCAGCCTTTTTCCAGTACTACGGCCTGCCGCTCCCCGAAGTGCCGCTGCTGGATAGAGAATTCTCACGGCCGCTCACTCTGAAGCTGATCTGCCAATCACTCCAAGACCTTACGGGTAAGAAGTTAGCTCAGGGGTTTGCTGGTATCGCCTCAGGTCAAAAGGGAATGACCTATATCCTCGAGTCATTCATCAATCGCGTTGGCGAGCAGATTGTGCGCGAATATGGCCTTAGGTCAAAGGGGTGCTGGGAACTGTTGAAGGGGAGCGATCAAGTTGCTGATAGGCGTCTCGCTGGCTTCGCACCATGCATGGCGGCAAAACTGCGCGGATATGTTCGACAATCGGAGGCTGATCGTATCATCGCAGCCAATTATCCGGCATTAAGATCGTCACAGCGGCGCCTACTCCTCGACGTGCTGCGGACAAACGGCATTCTTGAAGAGGACGCTATCTGGTACTCGACGGATACCGGGCTCAAGTCACGGGTCGTCTTCCGCCTCCCCTATCAGCGATTCAGCGACCACTTGGTCGCACGGCATTTGCTGAAGACATATCTCGATGTTTCGTCGACTGCAACGATCAAGCGGAGCTTCACGGCTAAATCGCCACTCGGTCAGATATTCCAGATTTCGAATCGTTACAATCAAGAGTACGCGGAGCCGGGTTGGGCGCAAGCGCTGATTACCGAATTCCCGGAACGCGTTGGTAAGCGACTTCCGCGTAAGCAGCGCGAACTGTTCTTTATGTTGCCCAAACGCTCCCAGAACTTGAATGCATACTTCGACCCATTCATCGAAGGAATGTTTTGGCGCGCCCCTGCAGCTTTCACCGAGGGTACGCGTATCGTTATTAATCAATATCTGAACTCCGAGTCACGAGTGTGGGAGCAAATGGTTGACGCATTGGTCGCCGTCTCGACCAAGCCAAAGCACCCGTACCACGCCGGGCGTCTGTACGATTACCTGGCGCGCTACCCGATGCCGGATCGTGATCTTAGTTGGTCCGAATACATTAGGCGACGGTACGCGTCGCCCAGCATTCACCGGCTACTGACTTGGGCGGAGAAACTCAACGCGGCGAACATGACGCAGCTCTCTGCGAAAGAACTCACTGTACTGCTCTCCCTGGTCCTTACGACGGTCGTTCGCAGTGACCGAGACCTCGCGACAAAGGCGCTTGTAATGATCGGCGAAAGATTTCCTGAAGTGCTTTTCACTCATGTTGAGACGAGCCTTGAATTCAATGATCCTTATGTACCGGAACGAATGTTAGCAGCTGCGTACGGGACGACCTTATCCTTGGTGGATTCGGAGGCGGCACCGACATTTCGACCTCTACTCGGAGTCCTTGCGAAAACACTGTATCGGAAAATGTTTGGGGCCGGTGCGCGATATGCAACCCATCACACCCTGATGCGAGACTACGCACTTGGCATTATTCAGACCGCACAGCGTGTGAATTGTGTCGCGCTACCCAAAACCGCTGGCCGGAATCTGGTGCTGCCCTTTCCGAATACTCCGACAACTTTTGCGAGTGATGGCACCCCTGATCCTTCTGTGACGGAAGCGATTGATCATGCCATTCAAATGGATTTTGGTAACTACACGATGGGACGTTTAATCCCTAATCGAGCGAACTACGACCACGAGAAGCCAGAATACGTCCGCGTTCGTGCAAAAATCGAGCGACGCATGTTCGATCTTGGGTACCGAGCAGAGAGATTTAAAGATAACGACAGTGAAATCGGCAGGATGTCATGGAATGCAGGCGACCACGAGAAAGTGGATCGGTACGGTAAGAAGTACTCGTGGATCGCCTATTTCGAGATGTGGGGCGAACGCGAAGCTATGAGAAAGCTGCCGGATTGGCGCCTAGGAGAGAGAATATCCGATTGTGGAGTTGATCCGAGTTTTCCCAAGCGCCCCCCCGATTGGACACCACCAATTCCGGAACTGTTTGGTGACCTAGGTGCAGACACTGAAGCTTGGGTAAAGGGCGGTTTTACACCGAAATGGGATCCGTTGCTTGTGGTCCCTGAGATCAACGGACACCCCGGCGAGTGGGTTCTCGTTCAGGGGTTTATTCGTGGAGCCGACGAAAATAGCGATCGAGAACTCTTTGCTTTCATGCGAGGAGTTTTCATCGCACGCAAAGATGTGCGCAGTTTTAGATCCAAATTTCTTGCGCTGGAGTACCCGGGGAATCGCGAACTCCCCGAAGGAGCCTCGGAAATCTATCTCTACGCAGGGGAGGCCGGGCGCCGTCAGAACTATGTACGGCATCTGTACCAGCGTAACGGTCGGTACCGTCGACAAATCGCAGAGGCGTTTGATCGACACGAGCGTGTGAATCCGGAAGAGGAAACTCCGCCCGTCACCATCAAGATCACACCCGCGCATGGCGAGGATATGGAGACGGATATTTCACTTGTCGAATTATTCGGACTCGGCTCAATCCCGGAATTCCGGCACATCCCAGGCGTTCGTGTAGAGCTTCCATACATTCATTTTGGATGGGAGTCTTACCATTCGTCTCTTAACGATTTCTCGGGTTTCGATCTTCCTGCGCCCAAGCTAATTCAACGCCTTGGATTGGCGAGCAAGAATCGCGAGATCGATTTTTACGATTCAATGGGCCAACTTGGGACCATCTATCGAGAGGCTGGGGACGGGTGGAAGGGAAATCGGCATAGTCTTTTGTATGTCCGTGCCGATCTTCTTCGGCGTTACCTGTCAGATACGCGCCAGGTCCTAGTCTGGTGCAACTGGGGGGAGCGGGATTGGCTGAAGAAGTTGGAAGGTCACAACCTGATCCACAATCCTGCTAGGCATCAGATATTCGAAGCACATATCCACATACATCGCACGTTTTCTCAATGGTGTACGAAGGGCTCGAAGGTCGTCTAGCTCGAAAGCGCGATGTCTGCTTTGAATAGGACCCTGCTATTCTGTCGAAGCAGAGCTACGCCCGATAAACGGACTGCCCACTGTCAGATGAACTCTGAGTTACTACATATTAGTGGTCTTTCTCATACGGTTAACAGACGTCACGCCCTATACCAAAAAAGCAAGAAAGCCTACTCAGGACACATAAGCGTCGGATGCTTGTCACGATATTCCTTCTCCAGCCTGTCAGCCTGCGCGGTTTCCTCGGGGGTCAATTCAGCATACGTCTTCCCGTACGCCCATCCGTACCCCCAGCGATACGATGTATAGAAGTAAGGTCCGCCGCCGGTTCGAACACCGGTGAACATCAGTTCGGCCAGCGCCTTGTTTCCGGTGGCGCGCAGAATGCATGCGCCGAGTTCTTCGTCTGCCCGCAATCTCGTTTCGGCACTACCACCGCGCCAGTATGCGAAGTCGTGCTGGATGCAACATCCGCACCAGTCCGTTTTGCTGAGTTGTGATCGATCCGGGAAAAGGCTGCAGCCATCGGTGGAAAATGGGCGCATCTCGTCCTGCGCCACGCACGGGGTGGCGAGGGTCAGGAAGAGCAGGAGCGAACACGTGAGTGTTTGAACAAGCGGGCGATTGAGCAAGGTGGTCAAGGTAGTGTGTAGGTGGAAGTAAATTCGGATGGCATCGTAATTCGATAAGGTATTTTTTGCCACCAAAAAGTATCTAGACCTTTTTGCTTGTTGACAATAATTGCGCGGTCGGGAGAATGCACGGGGTTTTTGGTAGCAGGGCAGTGTTGTTAACGAATGCGCATGAAAGAAGTAATCCGGCCATGATCGACAGCTAGTAATGTACAAAACGAATCCGCTCCTTCAGCAAAGTCTGTTACGACATCATTTATATGTCGTCCCGCAATCGGTCTGTTTTGTCGACGCCGCAAGGGCGTCTGCGATTCTCTCAGCGTAATTCCAAAGGAAAAACTATGTGGTTACTCGGTGGCATCATTGGTTTGTTTCTCGGTGCGGCGGCTTTTGGTGATTCGGGGTGGCTGATCGGGGCGATATTGGGAGCCGCTGCCGGAATTAGTCTGAAGTCGTTGCTAAAGCCCGATTTAACCGAAATCAATAAACGTCTGCGGATGCTGGATGATGCTGTTCAGCAACTCAATAAGCGCCTGGATGCGCTGCAGAAGAATGCAAACGTTACGCAAGCCAGCCTGAGCGAGGTCACCCCGGCCAAGCCTGTTGTTGTAGTGCAAGCGGCACCGCAGGTACGCAAGCCGGAGCTGGTGAGCAAGGAAATTCTCCCGCCCAATGAGCAGCCTCTGCCGGTCAAGCCGGTGGTGTTACCACAGGCTGTTGAGGTAAAGCGCTCGCCAGCAATAGCCGAGCCGGCAGTGGCTGCAAAGGCGTTAGCCACGCCGCTGTCTCGCACACTCTCGCCCAAACTGCCGAAAGTGAATGTTGAGCCGAGCTGGTTCGACATCGCGGCGGCCAAGGCCATGGAGGCAATCAAGCAGTTCATTTTCGGCGGCAATACGCTGGTCAAGGTGGGCAGTCTGATTTTGTTTTTGGGGCTGGCGTTTTTGCTGCGCTACGCGGCGGGGGTAATTACTGTGCCCATCGAGTTGCGCTATGCGGGAGTGGCGGCGAGTGCGCTGGCGCTGCTCGTTTTCGGCTGGCGCTTGCGTGAGCGTCGGCGCGACTATGCCCTGATCTTGCAGGGGCTGGCGATTGCCGTGCTGTACCTGACCTTGTTCGCTGCAATGAAGCTGCATTTCTTGTTGCCGCTTACGCTGGGATTCGGGCTGATGGTGGTCGTGTGTACCAGCTCGGTGGTGCTGGCGGTGAAGCAGAATTCGCTGGCGCTGGCGGTGTCAGGGTGTCTGGGCGGTTTTGCTACGCCCGTGCTGGCGTCATCCGGCGGCGGCAGCCATGTGGCGCTGTTCAGCTATATCGCGCTGCTGGATGCGGGCATTGTGGCGGTGGCCTGGTTCCGCGCCTGGCGCGTGCTTAATCTGGTTGGTTTTTTTGGCACCTTCGGCCTGTTCATGGCCTGGTACAGCCGTGGGTGGCAGGTGGAACATCTTGTCAGCGCCGAACTGTTCCTGATGCTGTTCTTCGTCATGTTTGTGGGCGTCCTGATTCGCTTCGCGCATCATCTGAGTCTTACCCCTGAAACAGCGCCGAAAGGCGATGCCGATCGCGACGGTGTGCTGCTCGGTGTCGTCACCAAGCGCGCCGACTATATCGACGGGACGTTGGCATTCGGTGTGCCGTTGCTGGCGTTTGGCCTGCATGCACAGATGGCGTCCCATCTGGAGTTCGGTGCGTCATTCGGTGCGCTGGGTTTCGGCGCGTTCTATCTTGGGCTGGCGGCAGTGTTGCGGAAAATGACCCGTGAACGATATCTGCTGCTGACCGAGGTATTCATTTCGCTGGGTGTGGTGTTTGCCACACTGGCCATCCCGCTGGGACTGGAACCGCAGTGGACCGCCTCGTCGTGGGCACTGGAGGCGGCGGGCATTTTCTGGATCGGCATCCGTCAGCGGCGGCCACTGGCGCGCATGTTTGCCGTGTTGCTGCTGCTGGGTTCTATCTTTAACTTTTTCCGCACTGTGCATTTTGGCTATGGCGAGGTTGCCACGCCGCTCGACGGCTCGATTTTCGGCTGCTGCCTGATCGCCGTCTCGCTGCTGTTTGTGTACTGGCTGTTGCGCAACGCGCCTGAAGGGGCGGTCTCGAAGAATGAACGCGATAGCGCTTGGATTCCCGCGCTGGCAGGCACGCTGATGACTTATCTGCTGCCGCCCCTGCTGTTGCCCTGGGAGTATTGCGGCATGGCATGGGCCGGGCTCGGCTTGCTTACCTTGTATCTTGCATTGCGCTTTGCGCTGCCGGTATGCGTCTGGGCCGGTTTCCTGATTCAACTGTTTGCGGGCGTGGCTTTTGTTACCACGCTGCACGGCGGTGCCGATGGCGCGGTGTTGGGCAATGGTTACAGGGGCCTGTTCTCGGCGATGCTGATCGGCGGGGCCATGTTGGCCGGCGCCTGGATGGGCACGGCCAAACTGCGCGAAGCCGGACCGGAATTGTCGGGGGCGCTGCGGGCGGTGGGTGTGGTGACGGTCGTGGGCCTCAGCCTGCTCAATGTCGCATTCCTGTTCGTATTGCCATTGCAGTCCGCGTTGACTGCCTGGGCGCTGTCTTCGACGCTGATCGTCGCTTTGGCGCTGCGCATGGGGAACCGTGTGGCCTTGTGGTTTGCACTGGGACTCGAACTGCTGGCCGGGTTGATGCTGCTGTCGCATCGTGTGGCACCGGATTTGTATTCGATTCAACAAGCGGAACTGACTCTGTTGCCGTTCCAGCATAGCGGCTGGTGGTCGGCACTGGTGTTCAGTTTGTGCGGCTTTGCCGGTGCATGGCTGTTGAAACGTGCCGAACGCAAGAATGAACCCGTGCCGCTGACCAATGCCATGCTTCTGTCGTGGGGCGCATTGTGGTGGGCATTTGCCTGGGGCAGCGAGTTGCTGCGCTGGCTGCCGGAGCAGGAAGCGCTGCCCGCACTGGTTGTGGCACTGGTGGTTACGCAGTTGCTGTGGTGGGCTGTTGCACGCTGGCAAGACTGGGCCGAATTGCGCCGCTTCACCTATAGCCATCTGCCGCTGGCGTTCCTGCTGACTCTGGTGTCGCTCGCAATTCAATCGCATCCGCTCGCCAACTATGGCTGGCTGGTTTGGCCGCTGGCTGCGGCCACGCATTTCTTCCTGATGCATGGGCATGACAGGCCGGACGGCGAGAAATGGCAGGCCCAATGGCATGTTGCCGGCGTGTGGTGGTTGCTGCTGCTTGCCAGCGCCGAAACGCGCTGGCAATTCGCCTCGCTGGGGGACGAGCTCAGTGCGTGGCCGATGCTGGGCTGGGCCTTGGTGCCGCTCGCCTATCTGTGGTGGGCTGCCGTCTGGTCGCGTCCATCGCCATGGCCCATGACACGCTTCCTGGATGCCTACCGCAAGACGGCAGCAATCCCTGTCGCGGCATTGCTGGCGCTGTGGCTGTTCGTCAGCAACCTCGTTTCAAACGGGGCGGCAGCGCCATTGCCCTATGTGCCGTTGCTCAATCCATTGGAGATCACACTCATTGCCGGTGTATTGGCGATTGCACTGTGGCTGAAAAATCTGTCGCCGCTTAAGGAATTCACTTTCCAGCGACGCGCGGGCTTGCTCGGATTTTCATTGCTCTTTATCACCGCAAGCGTGTTCAGGGCGGTTCATCACTGGGCGGGCATTCCTTGGGACTTTGACTTGTTGTCCCAATCGATCCTGCTGCAGGGCGCGCTCTCCGTGGTTTGGAGTGTGGTTGCCTGCGCGGTGATGCTGCTTGCCAGCCGCGGGAAAAAGCGGGAGATGTGGCTGGCGGGAGCAGGGCTCATTGCTGCGGTGGTGCTCAAGCTGTTCCTGGTCGAACTGTCGCATACGGGAACGGTAGAGCGCATCGTGTCGTTTATGGTGGTTGGGGTGCTGCTGTTGATACTGGGATATTTCGCCCCGGTCCCGCCGAAGAAAAATCAGGAAGGAATGGGAGCCGTGTCATGAAGCAAATTAATCCTTTAGAACCGAGTCTGTTCCTTCCCCCTTGGAGGGGGAAGGTTAGGATGGG
>JAUSBC010000090.1 GCA_030652215.1 Sideroxyarcus sp. | reverse complement strand
GCTTGGAACCCAGCGTGCGGCGAATCACGGCAGGGAAGCCCGCTGCCAGTTGCTGCTTGTGTACATAGAATTCGTCGGGATTGACCGCGCCCTGCACGTCCATCTCGCCCAGACCGAAGGAAGAAGTGACGAACACGGCATCGCGGAAACCGGATTCGGTATCCAGCGTAAACAGCACGCCGGACGCGCCCAGATCGGAACGCACCATGCGCTGCACGCCTGCGGACAGCGCCACGTCGGCGTGGGTGAAATCCTTGTGCACGCGGTAGGAAATCGCGCGGTCGTTGTACAGCGACGCGAACACTTCGCGGATCGCGTGCAGGATGTTTTCAATGCCGTGGATATTCAGGAAAGTCTCTTGCTGACCCGCGAACGAGGCATCCGGCAAGTCTTCCGCCGTGGCGGAGGAACGCACCGCGAAACTGCCTTCGCCTTCAGCGGAGAGTTTGGCGTAATGCGTGCGTATCTCGTCTTCCAGGCGCTTGGGCAACGGCGCTTCGACGATCCAGCTGCGAATCATGCGACCGGCTTCGGCCAGCGCGGTGACGTCTTCCACATTCAGGGTAAGCAGCGCCTTCTCGATACGCTTGTCCAGTCCGTCATTCGCCAGGAAATCTCGATACGCCTGTGCCGTGGTGGCGAAGCCGCCGGGGACGTGCACGCCGGACGAGCTCAGGTTGGAAATCATTTCGCCAAGCGATGCGTTTTTTCCGCCGACCTCGGGGATGTCTTTGAGTCCCAGAGACTGGAAGGGAATAACGTAAGGTTGCATGAGCTTCTCCTGTTTGATTGCTTGGGTTGGTAAAAAAGCGCCGTTTTTCCCGGCCGGAATTATATACGACACCTGCTAATATATTAGTGATCCCGCTTGCATTTATCTTCGCCGCACTTGTGATTTCCGCAGCCGCAGCCTTCGCCTTCCTCGCGTACTGCGCCGAACTCCGGATGGCGCGCGGCAAAACGGCGCGCGAAGGCGCGCACCAGCAGCCAGCCTGCCAACAACGCGAGCAGGATCAGTACAGTTTTGAGATAGATCATTCCAGGCTCCCCAATCCGGCAAAGCCCATGAAAGTCAGCGACAGCAATCCGGCCAGGATCAGCGTCAGCGCCGTGCCCTGCACCAGCGTCGGCACATTGGCGAGCTGCAGCCGTTCGCGCAGCGAAGCCATCAGCACCAGCGCCAGCGTAAAGCCCGCGCCGCCGCCAAACGAAAACGCCATTGATTGCGAAAAATCGTACTCGCGCGCAGTCTGGAACAGCGCCACACCCAGCACTGCGCAGTTGGTGGTGATCAGCGGCAGATAAATGCCCAGCGCGCGGAACAGCGCGGGACTGTATTTCTTCATCACCATCTCGACCAGTTGCACGCACGAGGCGATTACCACGATGTAGGAAATCAGGCGCAGGAACTCCAGATGAAAATATCCCAGCAGCATGTTCAGGCCGTAGGCGCACAACGAGGCCACCAGCATCACGAACATGGTCGCCACGCCCATCGGGAACGCGGTACTCAAACGGCCGGACACGCCCAGGAACGGGCACAGACCGAGGAACATCGCCAGCACGAAGTTGTTGGTCAGCAGCGTGCTGATGAAAATCTGACTCAGGGACTCAGTCATGCGCATGCCCTCCTTCCGTCGCCGATTTGCTGCGCAACAGCGAGAACAGCAGCAGCCAGGCGGCCAGCACGAAGAACCCGCCCGGTGGCAGCACCATCACTACCCAGGGCTGGAACTGATCGCCGAACAGTGTCATGCCGAACAACTTGCCCGCGCCGAATATCTCGCGCGTGGCGCCCAGCGCGAACAGGCCGATGGTGAAGCCCGTGCCCATGCCCAGCGCGTTGATCACGGCCTTGAGCGGCGGATTTTTCGAGGCGTGCGCTTCGGCGCGGCCGAGAATGATGCAGTTCACCACGATCAGCTGGATGAACGCGCCCAGCGCTTCGTACAGCGTCAGGCTCACGGCCTGGATCAGGTAATCGGTCAGCGTCACGAAAGTGGCGATGATCACGATAAAGGTGGCGATGCGCACTTCCTTGGGCACCAGATTGCGGATCAGCGAAATCAGCAGGGATGAACTGACCAGCACGAACAGGGTGGCGACGCCCATGGACAGCGCATTGACGGCGGAAACCGTAACGGCCAGCGTCGGGCACATGCCCAGCATCATCACGAACACCGGGTTCTGGCGCCACACACCTTCCATGAAGGTGTCGAAAGTGATGCCTTGATCGGCTTGATTGGGCAGGCTCATGGTTTCAACTCCGCTATGTGTGGGACCAGCATGGGCAACAGTTTCTGCGCACTGTCGTTGATGCCGCGACCGACCGCCTTGGAGGTGACCGTGGCGCCGGCGATGGCATCGATTTCCCAGGCGTTCATCTTGGTGCCGTGCTTGACGACTCGCACCGCGTTCGTCAGCGCGCTCAAATCAGAATTGAGCCGGACGTCGAGCGCCTCGAAATTTTTCAGGAACGCCGCGTCGGTGATGATCTTGTCGCCGATGCCGGGCGTCTCGCGCATGGACACCACGCCGATACCGATGATGCACTGGCATTTCGTGTCGTAGCCGTACAGCACGCGCACCGTGTCGGCATAGCCTTTGGCGCCCGCCTCGGCGGCGATGCCCTTGAGGACGCCCGCCGCATCGTAGGCCGCGTAAAACCTGACGCCGCGTGCCGGCACGGCTTCACCTGCGGCCAGCGGCTGGATGCCCGCTGCCGTCGCGGCGTATTCGCGCACGCCGGCAGCGCCGGGCAGCACCTTGAACACGGCGCGCTCCAGCATGATGCGTTTGTTCTCGGCGATGGCGCCCGCTGTCCCCTCGAAAGCACCGACGATAAGCACGCCGCAGATGCTGGCAACCAGCACCATGGTGGCAATCATTTTTCCGCCGGACGGCGTTTGTATCTGACTCGGCTGGTTCATGACTTCCTCTGCTGGCGGGTGCCGAACACGCGCGGCTGGGTGTATTTGTCGATGAGCGGGGTGAGCGCGTTGCCCAGCAAGATGGCGTACATCACGCCTTCGGTGAGTCCGCCGAAGTAGCGGATCATCACGGTCACCACGCCGATTACCGCGCCGTAGATCCACACGCCCAGCGGCGTCACCGGCGAAGTCGCCATGTCGGTCGCCATGAACAGCGCGCCCAGCACCAGCCCGCCGGACAACACCACCAGATGGATGGGCGGAAACGCTTCCCCGCCGTACAGGCGAAACGCCCAGGCAACCAGCACGGCACTGCCGATCACCGCCACCGGAATGCGCCAGTCCATGAATTTTCGCGCGGCGAGATACAGCCCGCACAGCAGCAGCAGAATCGCCGAGGTTTCGCCGGACGAGGCGCTGGCCGCGCCGGTCAGCATGTCCTGCACCGGGTACACGAAATGCTCGTATTTCCAGCGTGCCAGCGGCGTCGCGCCGGTAAAGCCGTCCACTGTTGCCGCCGCGATCCAGGCTGCGTTGTCGTTGGGAATCATGAACGGCAGTGTCAGCGTGGACGGGATGAATTCGCTAAAGCGATGCACGGCAAAGGGCGGCGCCCAGGTGGTGATGGCTACCGGGAATGAAGCCTGCACAAATGCGCGGCCTATCAATGCCGGATTGAAAACATTATGACCCAGCCCGCCGAACAGCGCCTTGCCGATGGCAATGGCCACGAAACCGGCCACCGCGCCCATCCACAGCGGAAACGCGGGCGGCAAGGTCAGCGCCAGCAGCAGGCCGGTGATGGTGGCGCTCCAATCGTTGAGCGTGCTTGCTTGTTTGGCGGCGCGATTAAGAAAGCGTTCGGTTGCGAGGCAGGTAGTGGTTACCACGATCAGCAGCGCCAGCGCCGACAGGCCGTATTGCCAGACCGAGAAGGTGCAAACCGGCAGCAGCGCCAGCACCACGTGCTTCATGATGCGTTCCACGCTGCGGTCGCTGACAAGGTGCGGGGAAGTTCTTAATTCCATACTCATGCGGACGCCTTTTCTCTGTTAACGGCTTTGGCAATACGGAATTGCTGCACCAGCGGAATATGCGACGGACAGACGTAACTGCAGCAGCCGCACTCGAAACAACGGTCCAGATTATAGAGCTCCGCCATTTCGGCGTACTCACGTTTGGCCGCCAGCAAACCCAGTTGCGAGGGATTCAGGAACTTGGGGCAGACGCTGAGACATTCGCCGCACTTGATGCAGGCGTAAGTGCGGCGTGCTTCCTGCTCCAGCTTCTCCGCGCCGAACGCGAGCACGCCGGAGGTGCCTTTGGTCACCGGCACGTCCAGCGACGAAATGGTCATGCCCATCATCGGCCCGCCGAGGATGATTTCTTTCGCGCTGCCGCGCGCGCCCACCTGCTCCAGCAGAAAACGCAGCGGCGTGCCGATGGGCACGATGTAGTTGCCCGGCTTTTCCACGCCGGGGCCGGCCACGGTGAGCACGCGCTCTATCATGCCCTCGCCTGCGGGCAGCAGGCGCCCGAGGTAGGCCAGCGTCATCACGTTGTTCATCAGCACGCCGATGGCGGCGGGCCGCGAACCGGCTGGAATCTCGCGCCCGAGCAGCGCATAGATAATGGTGTCTTCCGCGCCCTGCGGATATTTGGTCTCCAGCGCCTGCACCGTGATCGTGCCGTCGGCGGGCAACAGCGCCTGAATCGCGGCGATGGCATCCGGCTTGTTGTCTTCCACGCCAATGATGGCGCGCGGCGCGCCGCTGGCCTTCATCGCGTAGCGAATGCCGCGCAGCAGATCCTGCGTGCGTTCCACCATGATGCGGTGGTCGCAGGTGAGGAAGGGCTCGCATTCCGCGCCGTTCACCACCAGCGTATCGATTACCGTTTCCGGCGGCACGCTGAGTTTGACGTGCGCGGGAAAGGTCGCGCCGCCCAGCCCGGCAATGCCGGTCTGCTGGATTGCCGCGAGCAGTTCCTTCTTGTCCAGCGACTCGATATCGAGCGGCGCCCTGACCTGCACTTCCTGGCTGTCGGCTTCGTATACGCGGATGGTGATCGAGTCCACCATCTTGCCGTTGGCCGCCAGCATCACGCCGATGGCCTCCACCACGCCGGTGGCGGGTGCATGCACCGGCAGCGAGACAAAACCGTCCGCCGTGGCGATGACCTGGCCGCGCCGCACTTCCTCGCCGACGCTCACGCAACACACCGCAGCCTTGCCGATGTGCTGCGACAGCGGCACGATCAGGCGCGGCGCGAACGGCAGACGCTTGATCGGCAGGCTCCCGGTTTCCTTGTGATACACGGGATGGATGCCGTGCTCAAAGGTCGCCGCGCGATGGAAGAAAGGCAGTCTCATCTTCGTCTCAGTTGAACTTCGCCGCGCGCGCCTTCAGTTTGTCGAGGTTCGCTTCTCCCGCATTCCAGGGCGTTCCGGGGTGGATGATGCCGGCTGTGCATTTTTCCGCCGCCTTGACGATGTCCAGATAACTGCCCGCCTTCGGATCAAGAACAACCGCTTTCTTCGCATCGTCGTAGGCAAACACTTTCGGGTTGATGTTCATGCATTCGTCGCAGGCCGTGCATTCCGGCGTGTCGATATACACCGCCTCGTAACCCTCAGCCGATGCAGCAGCCGGCGCGGCAGCGGTTTGCGGCGACGACGGCAGCGCACCGCCCATGCCGGACGAAAGCTGCTGGATCAATTGCTGGCGCACGCGGTTGGCGATGGCAGCCTCGTCGGCTGCGGGACGGGTGAGACCCGCCACATCCTTGAGCTGTTTCCAGAACTGCATGCGCTCTTCGCAGGAACGCACCATCTCCACCGACACCAGCACGCGCTGCAGACGGTTCTTCTTGTCCAGCGTCCAGATGTAGGGGAACTTGCCTTCGCGCTCGTCTTCGGGCATCGGGATGAAATCGCCCAGCAGCACCATGTCGTCGTTCCACGTTTCCTGCGGCGCGCGCTTGAACTGCTTGGCGAAGCGGCCTTCGGAGAGCGCGAAATCGGCGAACGTCATCGGCAGCGTCATGGACTTCTTCGCTCCAGTTTCATCCGCATAGTCGAGCTTGTAGCTGATCCATTCGGCATCCAGCGAGGGATTGCCTTCCAGCGAGACGCACTCGGAGAAGGTGTCGCCCAGGTCCGGGTCGTAGCGGAACAGCGGGAAGGCGCGCGATTCCACGGCCTTCTTGCTCTGCGCCACGGCGCTGTCGTCGCCCACGCCGTGTTCCGGCGGACATACCGCGTACACGTTGAACAGTGCCGGACGGCGGCTGTTGAGGCCGTCGATGAAGCCTTCCAGCAGGTGCGTGACGTTGGACAGCGAACCCTGCATCACATACGAGGTGCGGTGCGCCATGCCGATCACGCTGATCTCTTTGCGCTTCTCGGTCTTGCCGTGCTTGGTCGAGCCGTACGGCGACATATCCGCCACCTGGCCGATGAAGCCGGAGGTGCAGGCCTGACCGCCGGTGTTGGAATACACCTGCGTGTCGACGATCATGATCTTGACCGGCTTGCCCGACATCAATGCACGCGACAGATTCTGGAAGCCGATGTCGAACATCGCGCCGTCGCCGCCCATTGCCACCACCGGCGGGCACAGGTGCCATTCTTCGTCGCTGAACTGTTCCCAGTCGAAGTAGGAGAAGAATTTGCCGTTCGTTTCCGGATCGTAACCGCCCGCCAGTTCCATCTCGGCCATGCGCACGGTCTTGAAGCCTTCCGCCATCTTGGCCATGTGGCCCTCGAACACGCCCATCGCCACCGACGGCGAGTCCTGGAACAGGTTGGACGTCCACGGGAACGGATACGGGTTGAACGGGAAAGTGGATGCCCACACCGAGGTGCAACCGGTGGAGTTGATCACGCCCATCTCGGCGCGACCCTTCTTGCTCGGGCCTTCCATGTAACGCCAGCGCAGATCCTTCAGCTTCTCCAGCATCTGGCTCGCGCGTTTCAGCCATTGCGGGTCGATGGGTTGTCCCGCATTTTTCGCCAGCAGGCTTTCCGACAGATTGGCCAGCGTCAGGTCGCGGCCGGTGTGGGCGTGTATCGCCTGCATCAGCGCCTGTGTGTCGGTCAGATCCACCGACAGGCTCAGCTTCATGCGGATATGGTTCTCCATATCGCCGATCAGCTTGTCGAGCTTGACCAGGAATTTCTTCACGCGCTGCTGCATCAGCGCGGTGACCGTGCTGGTGAACAGGTGAATGGTCGCCTTCTCGCCGCAGCCCAGACAGGCGCCGTCGCCGCTGACCATGGATTGGTAGTTATGCTTGTCCAGCAGCAGCGTTTCCAGCGCGCCGACCTTTTCGTCCAGGTCGTCGATGCGGCTGTATTGCGGCGGTGTGGTCGGCAGATCCAGCCAGAAGTTCCAGTCGTCGCGCAGGGTCTCGATGGTTTCCGCAGTCTGCGTGACCATCTTCAGCGCATTGTCGCCACACTCCACCACGCAAATTGCGCAGCCTTTGCAGGTATAGGGATTAATGGTGATGGAGAACAGGCCACCGGCGCCTTTTTCCTTCTTCTCTTTCTGGTTCCAGTACGGCTTGGTAGTCGCGAACTTGAAGCTGCCGATCTCGGCACGCAGCAGGTTCAACTCGGCTTCCAAGCGGCCGCGGTCGTCGCCCTGCGTCGGGTCTTCGGCGAAGGCTTCGGTGATGGCGTTGGCCAGCAGTGCGCGTACGTCCAGGCCGTCCTTATCCAGTGCGCTGCGCAGTTTCTTGTCGATGGCGCGGCTGAATTTGCGCAGGAAGCGCGTCGGGCGTCCGCCGATCTCGATACGCTGGATCGCGGTGTTGAGCACATCGGCGGAGGTCGTGACCAGGCCGGGGATGGCGCTGTCCGGACATTGCGTGTAGCAATTGCCGCAGGCGGTACAGTTTTCGGCGATCCATTCCGGATGCTCGAAACGCACGCCGGTCATGTCGCGATACACGCCGGTCACGGCGGGAATCACGGACAGGCCCATGAACGGGTCGACCAGATTGTCGGAACCCTGGCCCTTCATGTAGAAGCTGCCGGTCTGTTCCCAGAAACGGTGGATGTCGGACAGCCCGCCGTCGCCTTCCGGCATGCTCTTCAGCATGATCGGCAGCGCGGGCGCGGGCTTGCCCACCAGCTTGGCGCGTTGGCCGACCTTCATCTGTTCCGGTGCAATCTCGAAGATCTCTTCATAGCCACGGCGCACCACGCGCAGGTTGTCCTCGACAATGCGCTTGCCCTTGGAACCGAACTTGGATTCGAGCTGGTTCTCGATGGCAGCGAACAGGGTCTCTTCGGAGAGACCAGCGCGCTCCTTCACATCGGAGGCGCGGAAGAATGCACCCTGGAAGGCGTTGCCCTGCATACGCAACTGCAGGTCGGCGTTGCTGGATTCTTCGCGCGCGATCTTGAACGCGTCGAGGAAGAACACGCGAATCTTCTTGTCCACGATGTATTTCTGCGTCTGCATCGGCAGGGTTTCCCACAATGCCTCGGCACTGCCCAGATTGCTCTGGATGATGAACACGCCGCCTTCGCGCATGCCTTCCAGCGCGTTGGTGTGGCCGAACACTTGCGGGTCCGGCGACAGCACCACGTCTACGTTGGTGTATTCGCAGTTGATGCGGATGGGTTCGGGCGCGGCCGACAGATAATAAGTCGTCGGCTGGCCCTTCTTCTCGGAACCGTATTTCGGATTGGCCTTGATGTCCCAGCCCAGCAGTTCGAACAGCGTCATCGCCAGGTTCTTGCCGGTAGTCACCGCACCCCAGCCGCCGATGGAGTGCATGCGCACGGCGATCGCGCCCTTGGGCAACAGATTGGGATTCTCGGAACCGCGCAGGGCCATGTCCTTGATGCCGGGATAGGCGGCCTGCAGCTCCTGCTGGCGGATTTCCTGTTTCGGGTTGGCCGATTCGTCGCGCACGAAATCCACGGACAAATAATAGAACTTGCGGTGCGCGGCGCCCGGCTGCATGTTCTCGACGGCGGCGATCAGGCCTTCGGGTTGCAGGTCGCGCGAGCCCAGACCGTAGCAGCCGGAGTACAGCGACGGCATGTCCTTGACGTTTTCGTAGGCGGCGTAGCCGGCATGGTTCGGTTCCTTACCGTTCTCAAGGCACTTGGAAACAGTGGAGCGCACTTCGCGCATCAGCGGCAGGTCTTCGGACAGCGGCTGGTCGGTACGTTCCAGCACGGCCACGCCCTTCTTGCCTTTCAATACCTTGCCCAGCAGGTCGCCCGGGAAAGGACGGAACATGGTGATGTTGACCACGCCCACCTTGATCTTGCGGTTCTCGCGCATCCAGTCGGCAACGGCGGCGGCCTGCACCGTCATGCTGCCCTGACCGAGAATGATGTAGTCGGCATCGTCGCAACGATAGGCATCGACGCGGTTATAGCGGCGCCCGGTCAGCGCATGGAATTCTTCCGCATTCTTGTCGAACAGCGCGGGAATATGGTCAAAGAAGTACGGGCGCTGCGCGGCCACGGCCTGCATGTAAGCGTCCTGGTTCTGCACTCCGCCGGTCTGCATGGGATTGTCCACATCCCAGCTCGACGGCACGCGGCGGCGCTTGGGTCCGTACAGCATCTGCTGCGCGGGCGTGGGCGTGTCGATCAGGTCGTCGGCCTCGCCCAGATATTCGGCGATCAGTTCTTTTTCCGGCACCATCATCGGTTCGATCAGGTGCGTGGTGAGGAAGCCGTCCTGCGCCACCATGGCCGGGGTGAGCGCCAGTTCGGCGGTCTTGCGCGCGATCATGTTGAGGTCGGCGGCTTCCTGCGCGTTCTTGGCCATCACCTGGATGAAGCCGGTGTCGTCGGCGCAGTGGTAGTCGTCGTGCGCGCAGTGCACGTTCAGCGAAGCCTTGGTGATGGCGCGGCAGCCGAGGTTCAGCACATAAGGCAGGCGTTTGCCGACGGCGGCATACAGCGACTCGTGCATGAAGGCCAGGCCTTGCGAGGAAGTGAAGTTGACCGCGCGCACGCCGGTCATGGACAGGCCCGCAGTGACGCCGGCGGCCGCGTGTTCGGATTCCGGTTCGACGAAGATCAGCGGCTGGCCGGCCGTGTTCAGATGGCCCTTGGCGACTTCTTCCGCCCAGTATTCGCCCATCTGCGTGGAGGGGGTGATGGGGTAAGCACCCGCGCCCTGCGAAGCTTCGCGCTCCACCATGATCACGGCGGTGTTGCCGTCGATGGCATCGCGCACCCCCGGATACTTATATTGGATGTGGTCGCCGGCGCCGGTCAATTTTTGCTTGATTTTGCTAAACATGATGTCCCCTATGCTTCTGCGGTGAAAGGTAATGGTTCGATACGGATGATTTTCTTGGCTGCTTTGCCCTTGCTGATGCGGTCGCCCTCCAGCCAGACAATCGCGCCCGTGGGGCAGCGCTCTATGACTTTGCGGTTGGCGTTGTCGTTCTGCTCGTAGTCGATGACGGCCAGGTTGCGTTCCAGGCGAATCAGGCCGGGCGCCGCATCGGACACGCAGCGTCCGCAAGCGGTGCAAGCCACCTCGCAGGAGGCTTCCGCCGCGTCGCCGTCGATCTCGTTGCGGCAGGCCATCCAGAGTTTTCGGCTAACGCCCTGAATCGAAAACAGGTTCTTTGGGCAAATGTCGACACAATCGCCGCAGGCCGTGCATTTGGCGAGATCAACGACCGGCAGGCCCTGGCTGTCCATGGTAATCGCGCCGAAATCGCACACGTCCGCGCAATCGCCCAGGCCCAGACAACCCCAGGCGCAGCTTTTGCCGCCACCACCCGCCAGTGCGGCAGCGCGGCAGGAGGAAAGACCGGCGTATTTGGCGCGCATTTTGGCGACATGCTTGCCGCCGGCGCAGGCCAGGCGTGCCACGCGTTTTTCCACGTCGCCCATGGCCACGCCCAGCAATTCGGCGATGGTTTTATTCTGTTCGGGGGGGTTGACGGTGCAGCGTGCCGGCTCGATCTGGCCCGCCACAGTCTGTTCGGCAAAGTTATGGCAGCCCGCTGTACCGCAGGCGCCGCAATTGGAGTGAGGGAGTAATTCTTCGACTTGCTCGATGCGCGGGTCTTCGAAAACGTAGAGCCGCTTGCTGGCGACGGCCAGCAGGAGCGCGAGCAGGCCGCCGAGGCCGGCCATAAACGTTCCCGTGACAAGCACGCTGTATGCAATACTCATTTTCTCTCCCCCGCTACAATAATTTCGCGTTTTGGAACAGGCACTCTGCTCTCATCCGCTATACTTATCAACGCCCCACAAAAGCCTATTTATGTACTGAATAACCTTGAATCTGCTGTTTTTTTTGTTAGGCGAAGACTAAACCAAGCTACAATCATTTCGCGAATCAATTGTTTCAATCATAATTATAAAAATTTGCGGCACGGCATCGCCGGCACAGGGAGGGGATGAGATGGATAAAGACAAAAAAAGCTACTACAAGAACAATAGACTCAAGCAGATGCGCGCGTTTTGCGAAGTCGTGCGCACGGGCAGCGTAACCCTGGCCGCACAGCGGCTATACCTGAGCCAGCCGTCGGTCACCCTGCAAATCCAGGCCATGGAGCGCGAACTGGGCGTGACCATGTTCGAACGGCGCGGCCCCGTACTCAAGCTGACCCCGGACGGCGAGGCCTTATATGCGCTGGCCAAACCGCTGGTGCATGGCATAGACAGCCTGGAAGAGAATTTCGCCGCAACCCACGGCAAGCTGGATTCGGGCGAATTGAACCTCGGCGCGGGCGAATCCACCATTCTTTATATCCTGCCGGAAGCCGTGCGGCGTTTCGTCACCGCCTATCCGCGCATCCAGCTCAAGATTCACAACGTGACCGGGCGCGACGGGCTGAAGATGCTGCGCGCCGACGAGATCGACTTCGCCGTCGGCTCGATGATGGACGTGCCCGACGACATCACCTATCAATCGGTGGCAACGTTCGACCCCGCGCTCATCGTTCCACTCAATCATCCGCTGGCGGGCCGTTCCAAAGTCACGCTGGAAGAGATCAGCCACTACGGGATGATTCTGCCGCCGCGCCACCTTTCGACCTGGCGCATGGTGAAATACGTGTTCCAGCAACACAACCTGACCTTTACCGTGACGCTGGAAGCGGGCGGCTGGGAAGTCATCAAGAAGTACGTGGAGTTGGGAATGGGCATTTCCATCGTGACCGACATTTGCCTGACCGGCACCGAAAAACTGGCGCGCATCCCGCTCAACCAGTATTTCCCGCAACGCGGTTACGGCCTGGTGTTGCGCAGGGGCAAGTTCCTGTCGCCGCAGGCAAAGCGCTTTGTGGAGATACTGCGAGAGGTGTACGGCCTGACAAACAATCCCGTCTGACAGGCAGGAGCACACAGACCGAAGTTACGGCCGCGACTCCTCGTCGCGGCAGACTGCCCCGACACAGGCCAGCAGCGCGGGCAGGCGGTCGGCGAGGTCCTGCACCGACGGCGCATCGGCCGTCGCAGCCGTGTTGTTCAACTCATACGGGTCGAGTGCCAAATCGTAATATTCCCGGTCGCCGTAGCTGTACTGCACGAAAATCCGCTCCCGCTCGCGCACCGCAAAATACTCGAACCATCCCGGGTCGACCACCGCGACCGGCGTCAAGCCGGGCACGGCCGCATAGTGTTCGATCAGGAAACGTTTGCGCCAGTCGGGCGGCGTGGTGCCGTTGAACAGCGGCACCAGCGAACTGCCGTCGACCGTCGGCTGCGGCGCAATGCCGCCCAGTTCGTTGAAGGTCGGCGCCAGGTCGATGTTCACCACGAGGTCGTCGTTCACCCTGCCGGCGGGAATGCCCGGACCGCGTATCCACAGCGGAACGCGTATATCCTCCTCATAAGCCGTGCCCTTGTTCGGCGGCAACTGGTGCTCCCCCATATGCCAGCCGTTGTCCGAGGTGAAAACGACGTAAGTCCGCGCCAACTCGTTCGACTGCTGTAGCAACTCCACCAGACGCTGCATGCCCTCGTCCACCGACAACAGCGAATCGTGGCGTTTTCCGTGCAATTTCGCGATGTCCTGCAGATCCGACGGCGTCAGCGGCGGATTCTTCTTCACCCATAGCGGCTTGTCGGCAATATCCGCCTCGTTGAACGCGGGACCGGGAATGAACGAAGACGCCGAAAACAGGCCCGCATGCCGGGGCGCCGGTGTCGCCGGGCCGTGCGGACTCACATAGGACACAAACGCAAAAAACGGCTTCTGGTCGCTGATCGACCGCTTGATGAACGACTCCGCCTTGGCGGTCAGCACGTCTCCAAGATAGTCGGAAGTGCGGCCGCCATAGCGCACCTCGACGCCGTTCTCGATCAGCCCGTAATGAAACTGCAGATAGGGATTCTCCCCGCCCGGCAGCAGGTCCACCGCCCCATACCATTCGCTCCAGCCGGGCGGAACCAGCGCGGGCGAGTTATAGGGGGCGGTCTGGCGCGGCGCATATTCCGGGTACTGGTTCATGTACTTCCCGAACAGCGCAGTCGCATAACCCGCCTGCTGCAGCCAGACGGCAATAGTCTGTTGCTCGCTGCCGTTGAGCCTGAACGCGGGCGCCCCGCCCCACCCTTCCGTTATATTGGTATGCACGCCGTGGTTGTGCGGATACTTTCCGCTCAGGATGGAAGCGCGCGACGGACAGCACATGCTGATGGGCACGAAGGAATTCCTGAAGTCCATCCCCAGGTCGCGAATGTTGGCGGCAGACCAGGGCAGCGCCCGCTCCATGCCGACGCTCTGGTCGTCGGTCAGCACGAACAGGATGTTAGGTCGGCTGTCGGTGCGCCGCACCAGCAGCGCCACATCGTGTTCTTCTATGCTCGACTGGCCGCGCTGCGCGGTCAGCGTGAAGCGCTCCTCGCCCACCCCGACGCCGTCGGACTGGTAACGCACCGAGCGCGCATCGGCCGACAGCGTCAGCGTGCCATTGCGCGGCGCAGGACTGGCGCTGAAGCTCAGCGCCTCCCCCGCCACGTTGTTGCGCAAGGGGATGTCCACAAAGCCGCCGCGCTCAACGACAAGACTGTCGGCAAAACCGGTTTGCGCGGCCGACGCGCTCGAACCCCCGTCGTCGCCTACGCCGCCTGCGCCGCAGGCAACCAGGCACGACAATGCCAAGGTGTACAGGAATTTCCATCTCATCATGACGTCACCGCTGGGTGGACAGGCCGGGGCAGAATCCTGCCCCAGAAACGCCGGATGAGAAATAAGCTGAATTGTTTAGGACACCGGGGGAGACAGCGGGTACAGAGTGGACAGGTGCCCGCCCGGGATCAGACGGACAACTGCGCCACCACCGCATCCCAGAACTGGTCGCCCTTTTTCTTGCCGACCGCGTTTTCGACCACGCTGCGGCACATTTCCACCTGCTTTGCGAACTCTTCCAGCGTGCGGGTTTTTTCCAGGCGCAGCGTGAGGGAATCGCCGGCCGGACCGAGCAGGTCGGTGACCAGGCGGCAGACGCCTTGCACGAGCGCCTTGGGCGGCGCGTTCGAAACGGAGACGGCCTTTTCGGCTGCGGGTGCGGCTGAAGCGGCGGGCTCGACAAATCCTTCCTCGACAAGCAGCGAGAAGAAGGCGGAGGAGTCGCCCAGCACGGCCGTCATTTCCACGACCTGGTCGCCGGTGCGCATGCCGTCCACCATCACCAGCAGATTGCGCACGCGCGAGGGCAGTTTGAAGGCGCGCGTCGCCAGCTCTTCCTGGCCTTTTGCAGTCTTGACGTATACGGCTTGCAGATTCATGTATCTCCCCTTTTCGGCAGTTTCAGTGCATTTCGTCGGAACCGGATCGCCCGGATTCGGGCCGCACATTTTTGTTTGCCGCGAATATATATCAGAACATCTTGCTTGGGCTCACATCCGGTTGTGCGTCCGTTTCAGCGTTCCAGATTGAGTTCCTGCATGAGTTGCACGGCCAGCTCCTCGATGGAGCGCGAGGTGGTGTCAAACCATTTGATGCCTTCGCGCCGCATCAGACGTTCCGCTGCAGCCACTTCGTAGCGGCAGTTATCCAGCGAGGAATACTTGCTGTTCGGACGGCGCTCGTTGCGGATACGCTGCAACTGGTCGGGCGCGATGGTCAGGCCGTACATCTTGTCGCGGAACGGCAGCAGCCGAGGCGGCATGTGGTCGCGCTCGAAATCTTCCGGGATCAGCGGATAGTTGGCCGCCTTCAGCGAAAACTGCAGGGACAGATACAGACTGGTCGGCGTCTTGCCGCTGCGCGACACGCCCACGAGGATAATGTCGGCGCTCTTCAGGTCGGCATCCGACACGCCGTCGTCGTGTGCCAGCGCAAAATTCACTGCGGCGATACGCGCGTTGTATTCCGGATTGGCCTGGGAGTGCGAGCGTCCAACGGCACGCGAGTAGCGGCAGTCCAGCTCCTGTTCCAGCGGCGCGATGAAGGAATCGAACATGTCGATGAAGAACGCGTCGGCCTGGTGCAGTATCGTGCTGAGCTGCTGGTTGGTCTGGGTCAGGATGACGATGGGATGGGCGCCTTCGCGCTTGCTCACTTCGTTGATGCGCGCCAGGCATTCCCGGGCCTTGTCTTCGGTTTCGATAAACGGGAAACGCATGGGCCGGAACTCGATGCCTTCGAACTGCGAGAGCAAACCGTGCCCCAGCGTTTCTGCGGTAATGCCGGTGCCGTCCGACACATAGATGACGGTGCGTTTGGGGATCGTCATGACGCCACCCGGAAAGAGTTGTCCATAAGATCAGTTTCCAAAACAGGCCAGATTCTGCGAGTGGCACACGTAGCTTTTGGCGTAGATCAGCGCAATCCAGGTCCAGAACAGCAGAAAGAAACAGGCCAGCCCCATATGCTGGTCGGCGATGAATTTGGGGCTGATCCAGCGCACAAATTTGTAGATGGGCGCGGTGACCACCTGGAACAGGCGGTACACGAAATTATTGTCTTTCGCCTTGCCGGACAGCAGGCCGATCAGGCCCTGCGCCAGCAGCGCCAGGGCGGCGACTTCGACCAGCGCTTTCAATGCGCTGACAATAAACAATTCCGGAGAGGACATGGCGTCGATATTGAAATGAACGGGAGCGGATTTTAGCACCCTGCGGCAATAAAGCTTGCGGCTCGGGGCCGCAATACGCAGAATGCCGACTGCCGTCACCAATTGGAAACTTGAAATGAATTTCGAGAAATGGCAACACCTGCTGCGCGCCCGTTTTTTCCTGTTCATGGGCAAGAATGAAGCGGCACTGAATGAATTCCACCAGGCTCTGCTGGCCGAACCCGGCAACGCGCGCGTCGTGGAGGCCATGGCTTTCATCTACGCCAACCGGGGCGATTTCAGTGCGGCGGCGGCGCACTTCCGGGACACCCTGCGCATCGAACCGGACAATGCCGATATTCATTTCAACCTCGGCTTTGCCTGCGACAAACAGGGCGAAACCAACGAGGCCATCGAGGCGTTCCAGAACGCCGCGCGCCTGAAGCCGACACTGGACCGCGCCTGGTACGGCCTGGGCATCTGCCACGCCAAGCTCGGCAAGCACGCCGAAGCGGCCAAAGCCCTGCACGAAGCCGCCACACAGCAACCCATGAACCCCCACGCCTGGTATGCGCTGGGCATGGCGCACCATCACCTGCACGAGCCGGAACGCGTCACCGAAATCATCATGCACCTGCACCGCTTCGACCCGATCATGACGCGCCATCTTATCCAGGACACCGAACGTTCCGATCTGATGTACCTGGTGGCCGATCTGGCGGTGTAAAAAGTAGCCCAACCTACGAGCTACAGCGCGTTTATCACCCCCAAAACAAAGAGGCCTGCTTGCGCAGGCCTCTTTGACTTGTTACGACTACTTCAGCTTATGCAGCCTTGGTGTTGATATCGCCTTCCAGGTTCGGGTAACGAACGTGGTCGACCAGGTCCTGAATCTCCTTGTTCGGCGCTGCGGTCAACAGGCTGCCGACGACCACACCGATGATACCGGCGGGCATGCCGAAGATACCGGCAGAGATCGGGTTGATGTCCCACCACAACGGAGCGTTCACGCCGAAGAACGGATAGGTCATGTACATGTAGTACATACAAACCCCCAAACCGCCCGACATGCCGATGATCGCACCCCACTTGTTGGCGCGTTTCCAGAACACACCCAGCGCCAGGGCCGGGAAGAACGCGGAAGCCGCCAGCGAGAACGCCGCACCGACCAGGAACAGGATATCGCCCGGCTTCAGCGATGTCACGTAGGCAGCGAACACGGCCACCACCAGCAACAGACCCTTGGAAATCGCCAGACGACGAGTCGTCGCGGCATGCGGGTTGATCATCTTGTAGTAGACGTCGTGCGACAGCGCATTGGCGATGGTCAACAGCAGACCGTCGGCAGTGGACAGCGCGGCAGCCAGACCGCCCGCAGCCACCAGACCGGTGATCACATACGGCAGGCCCGCAATTTCAGGCGTTGCCAACACGATCAGGTCGCCGCCGAGCGTAATCTCGGCCAGTTGCACGATGCCGTCCTTGTTGATGTCGGTCACGCTCATCAGGCTCTTGTCCACGGCAGCCCAGGAGGCGACCCAGCTTGGCAACTCGGAGAAGCTCGATCCGACCAGCAGGGTGTAGACGTCAAACTTGGCCAGCACCGCCAGTGCGGGCGCGGTGAAGTAGAGCAGGAAGATGAAGAACAGCGACCAGAACACCGACTTGCGCGCTTCCTTCACCGACGGAGTCGTGTAGTAACGCATCAGGATGTGCGGCAACGCGGCCGTACCCACCATCAGACACAACACCAAAGCCAGGAAGTTTTTGCGCTTCTTGTCGATAGCTGCCTGATCCTTGCCCGCGAACGGCTCGGCGTGCGAAGCGATCGGGCCTGTCTTGGCTTTTGCCCCGTTAGCTGCTGCTGTCCATGCTTTCTTGGCTGCTGCTGCATCTACCGGATAGTCGGCCGCCGCTTTTTCTGCCGCCGCCACCGCTGCCGGATCGGCATCGGGCTTGGCCTTCAAGTCCGCCGCAGCCAGCGACAGTTTGCCTTTTTCTTCAGCCAGGTAAGTTACGCCACCCGCTTCCAGTGCCTTCAGCTTGCCTTCGGCCGCTTCCTGGCGCTGTTTGAAAATGGCACGCACTTCGGCTTCCCTGGCACCGTCCGGCGTGGTCGGATCGTTCAGTACGACTTCGCGTGCCGTGACCTTCTCCAGCACATAACCGTAAGCGATCTGCGGAACCGGGTTGCCGGTGTGTTTAACCGACAGCCACACCACGGGGATCATGTACGCCACGATCAGGATGATGTACTGCGCAACCTGGGTCCAGGTAACAGCACGCATACCGCCGAGGAAGGAACACACCAGGATACCGCCCAGACCGGCGAACACACCGATGCCGAACTCCAGACCGGTGAAACGGCTGGTGATCAGGCCCACGCCGTAGATCTGCGCGATCACATAAGTGAAGGAGCACAGGATCGCGGCGAACACGCCGATGGAACGGGGGATATTGCCGCCGTAACGCGCACCCAGAAAGTCGGGAATGGTGAACTGGCCGAACTTGCGCAGATACGGTGCCAGCAGCAGCGCCACCAGGCAGTAACCACCGGTCCAACCCAGCACGAAGGCGAGGCCGTCATAACCGGACAGATACAAAGTACCGGCCATACCGATGAAAGACGCAGCCGACATCCAGTCCGCGCCGGTCGCCATACCGTTGAACAGCGCCGGTACGCGGCGTCCTGCCACGTAGTATTCCGACACGTCTGCGGTGCGCGACATCACGCCGATACCCGCGTACAGCAGAACCGTCGCGGCCAGGAAGATGTAGCCGAGAATCTTGTTCGGCACGCCCAGCTGTTCAAGGATGGCGACGATGATTACGAATGCGACAAAACCCCCGGTATAAAAGGAGTAATAGCGCTTGAGAGATGAAAAGAATTGCGATTGAGATTGGGCAGCCATTAGTCGTCTCCTTCATGCACGCCGTACTCTTGGTCGAGTTTGTTCATATAGTTGGCGTAAAACCAGATGATCACCACGTAGATCACCAGCGAACCCTGTGCGCCCATATAGAACGGGAACGGGAAGCCGATGATGGTGATGGATTGCAGTTCTCTGGCGAAATAGCCGATGACGAAAGTGACGACGAACCAGACCGCCAGCAATATGCCCGTGACGCGGAGATTCCTGCGCCAGTACTCCTTGTGTTTTTCAGTAAGTTGCATGTTTTCCCTGCCCCTGTATAGAAATGCATTCGTGCTGCCGAAATACCAGGAAAGGCCACTTCCAGCACGCCGCAGGCAACGCGCGGGCTGTCCGCCATTCCGCCACATCCCGTATCCCCATGGTCTGCGGCTTGGACAATTCGCGTCCCCCACTTAAAATGGCCCAACTTGGGACAATGCGATACCACCCTACCCATTCGCCCCATGTTTGCACCATAATGCCCCATCCTTACACAGAGCTTACGGAACAATGCGCATCCTGATTGCCGAAGACGACGAAGTCATATCCGACGGCCTGTGCCGTTCCATGCGCCTGTCGGGCTATGCCGTGGATTGCGTCAAGGACGGCCAGGCCGCCAAAACCATACTCAGCGGCGAACAGCCTTTTGATCTGGTGATCCTCGATCTGGGGCTGCCCAAAGTGGACGGTTTCAGCGTGCTGCGCAGCCTTCGCGAAAGAAACCGTCAGGTGCCGGTCATCATCCTCACCGCGCGCGACGCCGAAGAGGACCGGGTCAGGGGGCTGGACCTGGGAGCGGACGACTACATGATCAAGCCGTTCAGCCTGCCGGAACTGGAAGCGCGCGTGCGCGCCCTGATCCGGCGCGGCCAATGCGGCGTGAATCCGGTGTACAGCTGCGGCACCCTGACGCTGGACAGCGTCGGGCGGCGCGCGATGATAGACGGCGCCACGCTGGAACTCACCACCCGCGAATTGAGCGTGCTGGAAGCGCTGATGCTGCGCACCGGCTGGGTCGTGAGCAAGGAGCAGTTGCTGGAACGGCTTTACAGTTACTCGGAAGAAGCCAGCACCAATGCCATCGAGGTCTACATCCACCGCCTGCGCAAGAAAATCGAGCCCGCCGGCGTGACCATCCGCACCATCCGCGGACTGGGCTATGTCATCGACAAGGCCTCCGCCACGCACGCTTAATGAATCCCGAAATTGAAGACAACGTACTGTCGCTACGCACCCATCTTATCAATTGGTTGCTGACCCCCCTGTTCGTGCTCTGGCTGTTCAGTACCATCGCCGGCTACGTCGCCACCCTGAACTATGCCAACAAGCCCTACGACGAAGTGCTGCTGCAGCGCGCGCAGGCCGTGGGTGCGCAACTGCGTCTGGGTGGCGGACACGAACGCCTGGATTTCGACCTGCAACTCCCCGACGGAGAATCGCTCGCCACGCCGGACCGGGTGTTTTATACCGTCAGCGACAGCGACGGCAAAAAACTCGCGGGCAATGCCAACCTCGGCCGCCCGCTATCCCACCGCGGCGGAAGAATCAATCCGCTGTTCAGCAACGGCGAGCGCGACGGCTTCAAGACCCGCAACGTAAGCCTGGTGTTTTACAACCCCGACAGCAAGAAGCTTTATCAGCTTTCCATGTCGGAAACCATCCATCAGCGGCAAGCGCTGATCCGCGGCATTCTCGCCAACATCGTTATCCCGCAACTGCTGCTGATCATGATCGCGGTGGCCGCCATCTGGTTCGCGCTGAAACAGGGATTGGCGCCGCTGGAACGTTTGCGCCAGGAAGTGATAAACAGAAAGCGCGGCGACCTGAGCCGGCTGGACAGCAGCAAGGCGCCGGAAGAAGTGCGCCCCCTGATCAATGCGGTGAACGATTTGCTGGAACGGCTGAAACTGGTCATGCAGGCACAGCAACGCTTCGTTGCCGATGCGGCGCACCAGTTGCGCACGCCGTTTGCGGGCCTGAAAGCCCAATCCGAACTGGCGTTGCGCGAAAACAACCCGGAAAGCAGACAACATGCGCTGGAACACATCCTCACCAGTACCCAGCACGGCATTCGTCTGGTCAACCAGTTGCTGGCACTGGCGCGCAACGAGCCGGGCGGGCAAGACACCGGCAATTTTGCCGCCCTCAATCTCAACCAGTTGGCACAGGAATGCACCATCAACTGGGTGCAAATGGCGCTGCTGAAAAACATCGACCTGGGTTACGAAGGCGCATCCGGGGCGACGGAAGTGCAGGGGGATGCCTCCAGCCTGACCGAGATGCTCAACAACCTCATCGACAATGCCGTCCGCTATACCCCGGAGGGCGGACATATCACCGTCGCCGTCGCTTCAACGAAAACCGGGACAGAACTGAGCGTGGAAGACAACGGCCCCGGCATCGACCCGCAACACCGCGAACGCGTATTCGAACGTTTCTATCGCATCCTCGGCAGCGGTCAGAGCGGCAGCGGGCTCGGACTCGCCATCGTCGCCGAAGTCGCCAAACGCCATCACGCCGAGTTCAAGCTGGACGCGGGACAGGACGGCAAAGGAACCCGCTTCAGCGTGCATTTCCCGCCGCTCCCGACCGAACCGGCCGCCTGAACGCCCAAGTTCGACTGCGACACCGCCTAAAACGCCAGATCCCAGCGTATCGACAGGCGTATCGCGGCGTTGATCATGCCCACCATGCTGTAGGTCTGCACGAAGTTGCCCCACTGCTCGCCGGTCTTCGGGTCGATGTGTTCCGCCAGCAGGCCGTGACGGTTGCGGTGCGACAGCAGTTTTTCGAACAGTGCGCGCGCCTCGTCGCGGCGGCCCAGTGCGGCGAGCGCGTTGACATACCAGAAAGTGCAGACGAGAAAGGCGTTTTCCGGTTCGCCGAAATCGTCCTTTTCCACATAGCGGAAAATGAAATCGCCGTGCTTCAAGTCCTTCTCGACCGCCTCCACTGTGGCGGCGAAACGCGGGTCGGCCGCCTCCAGAAAACCCACTTCCGCCAGCAGCAGCAGGCTGGCATCCATCGCATCCCCCTCGAAGGTGGAGGCAAAAGCGCCGCGCTGTTTGCACCACGCGCGCTGGCAAATGGTTTGATGGATGATCTGCGCCTGCTCGTTCCACCAGAGCGCACGTTCCGCCAAGCCGAGCCGACCCGCGATCAGCGCCAGCCGGTTGCAGGCCGCCCAGCACATCACGGCGGAGAAGGTATGCACGCGTGCACTGCCGCGCAGTTCCCACAGTCCGGCATCCGGCTGGTCGTAGCAGCGTATGGCCTGCTCCCCCAGCAGTTCGAGACGGTGAAACAGCACTTCGTCGCCGCGCCGGGTCAGTCGCTGGTCGAAAAAGATATGCGTGGCGGCGAGGATGGCCGAGCCGTACACATCGTGCTGCACCTGGCGATAGGCCAGATTGCCGATGCGCACCGGCCCCATGCCGCGATAACCTGTCAGCGCTGTGATCTCGCGCTCGTCCAGTTCCGCGCGGCCATCAATTCCGTACACCGGCTGCAGCGGCTGGCCGTCGGAATTGGCGGCGATGTTGATGATGTACGCGAGGTAACTCTCCATGGTGCGGGTTGCACCCAGACGGTTCAGCGCGTTGACCACGAAATAGCCGTCGCGCAGCCAGCAGTAGCGGTAATCCCAGTTGCGTCCGCTGCCGGCCGCTTCGGGAATGGAGGTGGTCATGGCCGCCACGATCGCCCCGGTATCGTCATAGGCGTTGAGCTTGAGCGTGATCGCGGCGCGTATCACCGCCTCTTGCCACTCATAGGGGATGCCGAGCGAGCGCACCCACTCGCGCCAGTATTGCGTCGTCTCCTCCAGAAAGTGGCGACCGACTTCGTTGGCAGCCTCATGCACGGTTTCGTCGGCACCCAGCAACAGGGTGATTGTGTCTTCCAGAAAGAACGCCGTTTCCTGCAGAATCGCCGTCAGGGAGGCATCGGTAGTCAGCCTGAGCGTGAACGCGGGGGCCACATAGCGGATGTGATTGCTGCCCCAGGTGACTTCGGGCCGACCGGCGCCGTTATCGCAGGCGGGTCGCAAACGCAGAGTCAGGCGCGGACTGCCGGAAAGGCGTTTGATGCGGCGTATCAGCATCATGGGGCGGAACATGCGGCCAAACTTCCCGAAACGCGGTGTGAAATCCGTGACTTCGATAGCGCCGCCGTGCCGGTCGTACATGCGTGTGATCAGAATCGCCGTGTTCTCCAGATAGTGCTGCTCGGTGCGTTCGCAATCCGCGAGCTCGACGGCAAAAAATCCATAGTCGTCGGTATCCTTGAGCAGGGAGCAAAACACCGGGTCGCCGTCGAAGCGCGGAAAACAAGCCCAGGTGATGTTCGCCCGCTCATCGACCAGGGCGCCTATGGTGCAATTGCCGATCAGGGCCAGATCCAGATTATTCATGCCTCCCCCTTCAGAGCATCACCCAGCCAGCGCCGCACCGCCGCCACATCGGGCAGGCGGTAGCGCGCGCAGCTCGGGCCTTTGCCGACCTTGATGGAGATACCCTCCAGTTTATTCACTTCGGCGAAACCGTGTTCGTCGTTGAGATCGTCGCCGATAAACACCGCACGCCGCCCCTTGAAAGGTATCTCGCCGAGATATTCCGCCACCGCAGTGCCCTTGTCGATGCCGGAAGGTTTGATCTCGGCGACACATTTTCCCTGCTGCACCTCTAGCCCGGCATCGGCACCCTGCGCCAGTTGTTTCATCAGGCGCTGTGCGAAATATTCGAGTTGGGGCGCTTGCCGGTAATGCAGCGCCAGCGTCAGCCCCTTGTCTTCGAGCAGCAGGCCGGCATGCTGTGCCAGCACCGGAGCCAGCGCCTCCTTGATCGCGCACTTGGCCGCCGGGGGGGCCGCATGCATCCACAGGCGTCCGGCGGCATCGCGCCGTTCCAGGCCGTGCTGCCCGGCCAGTGGCAGGCGCAACGCGGACAGGCGTTTTTCCAGGTCGGAGATCGCGCGGCCGCGGACCAGCGCCATCGCCCCGCCGCTTTCGCTGTACAGGCGCGCGATCAGATCGAGCAGCGATGCATCCACTGTCACGGAATCCGGCGTGTCCGCAATATCGATCAGCGTTCCGTCGACATCGAGGAAATACGCCCAGTCGAGTTGCGCTAGCGGCGGCAGGAATGCGTTCAAGTTCATCTTTCCTCCCTGCCGTTCCGCTCACCGAGCTTGCTGCGCCGACGCATCGCGGCGGCGTCCAGCAGCATGCGCCCGGCCCAGCGGAAGACGTTGAACTCGGCCACCAGTCCGCGCATCAGGCGCATGCGGTCGCGCTGCTCATCTGCCGGCATGGTCAGGGCCATGTGCAGGGCGGCGGCGCACTGGTCGGCATCGTAGGGATTGACGATCAGGGATTCGGGCAACTCGCGCGCTGCACCGGTGAATTGGGACAGGATGAGAACGCCCCGGTCATCGTCGCGCGCCGCGACGAATTCCTTGGCCACCAGATTCATGCCGTCGTGCAAGCTGCTCACGAAGCACAGGTCGGAGGCGCGGAAATATTCGTACACCTCGCGCGGCTCGTGGTGCTGAACCTTGAGCACGATGGGCGGCGGACCGTTAAGACCGAAGCGCACGTTGATGCGCGCGGCCATCTCCCGCACTTGCGTTTCGTGATGCTGGTATTCCTCAATGCCAGTGCGCGTGGGGGCCGCGATCTGCACAAAGGAAAAACGGCCTATCCATTCCGGATTCAGCTCCAGCAGTCGTTCGATGGCGCGGAAGCGCTCCATAATGCCCTTGGTGTAATCCAGACGGTCGACGCCGACGCCGAGTTTGTGCTCCGGCGGGAGATTGTTCAATTGGCGTATTTCGCTGCGGCAGTCGGCGACGGGCTTCTGCACCATCTCGGCTTCCGGCGGCCAGGCGATGGAAATCGGATAGCGGCGCACGGCGGTGAGTTTGCCGCCGAAGGAGACGTTAAAAGACTCGCGGTCGACGCGCGCCTCGATAAAGCGGTCCACGGTGTCGACGAAGTTGTTGCAGTGGAACTGCGTGTGAAAACCGAGAATGCTGCTGCCCAGCATCCCTTCCAGCACTGCGTCCCGCCACGGGCAAATGGCGAACGACTCGGGATTGGGCCAGGGAATGTGCCAGAAAGTGATTATCGTGGCATCCGGCAGTTCCTCGCGGATCATCTTGGGCAGCAGGGCGAAATGGTAGTCCTGCACGAGTACGATGGGGTTTTTTGTTTTGGCTTCGCTGACCACCGCCTTCGCGAATTTGCGGTTGACCGCGACGTACTGCTCCCAGTCGCTGGAACGGAATATTGGCCGCACATGGGCGATATGGCACAACGGCCACATGCCCTCGTTGGAAAAGCCGTAGTAGTAGCCCGCCTCTTCTTCCTTGCTGAGCCAGACGCGGCGAATTTTGTAGGCCGGGTTTTCCGGCGGTACCGCGATGCGGTCGTCCTTGTCCACCACTTCGCGGTCGGCCGTGCCGCTACCGTGGGCGATCCAGGTTCCCGAGCAGGCACGCATGATGGGCTCCAGTGCCGTGACCAATCCGCTGGCCGGTCGTTGCACTTCGATGTGCCCGTCCATGCGCTGATGAATGTAGGGCTCGCGGTTGGATACGACAATCACATCCTCGCCGCGCAACTCGCCGTGCAGGATGGCGCGCAACGCATCGGCGCTCCAGGTCACCTGGCCTTCGTCCCGCGTGCGGGACTCGGATTCCAGTTCGCGAATCAGCCGCTGCAAATCGCGGGCAATCGGTTTGAACTCGGACTGTTTGGGCTGCGCTTCGGAGCCCTGCTGCCACACCAGCAATCCTTCGCCGCGCAACAGCGCACGCACGCCCGCCATCCAGCCGCGCCAAGAGAGCTGGGCGATGATCACCGTGATCAGCGAGATCACGACTGCCAGGCCCATGAAGAAATAAAACACATAGCGTTTGGTTTCGGCGCTGCGCAGGGTCACGAATTTCATGTCGTGCACCAGCACCAGTCGCCCCTCGGGCGCGGTCTCGCTGGCCATCGCCTTCACTGCGACATGCAAAGGTCCCTGGGCGCTCAGCAGCAGGTGGTCGCGCGGGCCTTCCCACTGGTCGAGGTTGGCGCAGCGAATTTCTTTTGGCAGGGTGCGACTGAGCAGTGCCGCATCCTTGGCCGTAGCGCAGTAGGCAATGGCATACAGACGCTCGTCCTTGCTGATGCGGTTAAACAGATTCACGATCTTGGCTTTCCTGCCGGACGCTAATAGTTCCAGCAGCGGTTCCTGCACGGTATTGGCAATCAGCGACGAGCGCATGTCGATATCGCGCACGAACCAGCGCAGCGTCAATTGGTCGACCAGCGGTGTGACAACATAGGCGATGCCGGCCAGGACCAGAATCAAAGGAAGAACAAAGCGTAGCGAAAGTTTCATCGGCGCATCCCGGTTGTATGGTGTGTACGGAGTCCCGCTTCGTTCATGCAATCATGAACGGGGACTGTGACGATTTGAAAAAAAAGCGCGCTGGGTGTGGGCACTCGGCCCGGCTAATCTCCCCCGGCAGCCCGAGTATGCCACCGCAACGCGAACCAATACAAGCGCGGCGAACCATTGCCTTTGATGCGCGGCATCGAAAAGGCGCGTCACGGCATCAGGAAACTTGCTGCTTGTCGCGCCGCGCAAGCAGCTTGAATTCGGCCGCACCGCCCTGTTTGTCCTGCCCGGCATAAACCGTCAGGTGCGGATACGGAATCTCGATACCGCGCGCGTCGAACGCGATCTTGAGCCGGTGCAGAAATTCGCGGCGCACGCTCCACTGTTCCAGCGCGGCGGTCTTGAAACGGCAGCGCACGACGACGGCCGAGTCCGCCCATTCCTGCACGCCCGCAATGTCGATGTCTTCCAGTATCTTGGGGGCGAACTCCGCCGATGCGCGCAATTCGGCGCCGACCTCGCGCATCACTTTGCAAACCTCGTCCACACTCTCGCGGTAGGCGATGCTGACATCGACCACCGCATAGGCGAATCCGCGCGACATGTTGGTGACAGTGGTGATCAGGCCGTTGGGAATGAAATGCACCTTCCCCTCGTAATCGCGCAGGCAGACATAGCGCAGGGTGATGTC
>JAUSBC010000092.1 GCA_030652215.1 Sideroxyarcus sp. | reverse complement strand
ACAGAGACCGGCTGCCACATGATCGCGCCGCTGCCCGGCGTTGAAGCGCTGAAGCCCGGTTCCTGCACGCTGCCCATCCCCGGCATCGAAGTCGCCGTGGTGGACGAACTCGGCCACGATGTCGAAGGACAGCACGGCGGTTCGCTGGTCATCAAGAAGCCCTTCCCCTCGCAGATCCGCACCATCTGGGGCGATCCCGAGCGTTACAAGAAGGGCTACTTCCCCGAAGAGATGCACGGTGCCTATCTGGCGGGCGACTCTGCCCACCGCGACGAAGACGGCTACTTCTGGATCATGGGCCGTATCGACGACGTGCTGAACGTCTCCGGTCACCGCCTCGGCACCATGGAGATCGAATCCGCACTGGTCTCCAACCCGCTGGTGGCGGAAGCCGCCATCGTCGGCAAGCCGCACGAGATCAAAGGTGAGGCTGTTGTCGCCTTCGTGGTGCTGAAGGGCGCGCGTCCTGCCGATGCGGCAGCGGCGAAGAAGCTGGCTGATGAGTTGCGCAACTGGGTCGGCAAGGAGATCGGACCGATCGCAAAACCTGACGAGATCCGCTTCGGTGACAACCTGCCCAAGACCCGTTCCGGCAAGATCATGCGTCGTCTGTTGCGTGCCGTTGCCAAGGGTGAAGAGATCACTCAAGACGTTTCCACGTTGGAAAACCCGGCCATCCTTGAGCAGTTGAAGGAAGTCATCAAGTAAGCCAAGCCAGTATTTTTCCGGCAACAAGAGAGGGGGAGCGGTGACGCTCCCCCTTCTTTTTCTGGCTGAAAATAACCCAATTTGCACCAAAAAACGACCAATAATCAAACTGAAATGCCGCTACTGCGGTTGACCCAGCCCCCCTCCTCCGCTACCATCGCGACACGTTTATTCATTCGGTCTCTCATAGTGCCCAACCACAAACCGTTACTGCTCATCCTTAGCGCCGCGCTCGGCTGTATCGTTGCCATAGCGTCCCATGCAGAGACAGCGTTGGCGCTGAATAGTCCGGAATTCTCAGTACCCGCCGTTGTTGCTCCCGCTACTGAAGCAATCGCCCCGCAAGACGTTGCCCCGCAACCGGCCGCACTTCAAACCGTCGCGACAGCTGAGCCCGAGACGCAATCTCCCGCCCCGATACGCGAAGCGATGATTGTCGCGCCCGAGCCGTCGTCCGGCGATGTGTGGCAGCGCATCCGCAACGGCTATGCCATGAAAGAGCTGAACAGCCCGCTGATCAAACGCCACGAGAAATGGTACGCAAGCCATCCCGACTACGTGCTGCGCATGTCGGAACGCGCCCGGCGTTACCTGTTCTACATCACCGAAGAAGTGGAACGTCGCGGCATGCCGATGGAAATCGCACTGCTGCCGGTAATCGAAAGCGCGTTCAATCCCGGCGCCAATTCGGTGGCGAGCGCTTCCGGCATCTGGCAATTCATCCCGTCCACCGGCAAGCACTTCGGCATGGAACAGAACTGGTGGCACGACGGCCGTCGCGACATCGTCGGCGCGACCAACGGCGCGCTGGACTACCTGCAGAAACTGCATGACCAATTCGGTGATTGGGAACTGGCACTGGCTGCCTACAACTGGGGCGAAAACGCGGTTGCGCGTGCCCAGGCCAAGAACCGCAGGTTGCACAAACCCACCGATTACTCGCACCTCAAGATGCCGCGCGAAACGCGCAACTATGTGCCCAAGCTGCTTGCCATCAAGAACATCGTCAACGATCCCGCGAGTTACGGCCTGGAGCTGAGCGAGATTCCCGATGAGCCCTATTTTGAAGCCGTTGCCACTTCGCAACACATCGACGTCAAGATCGCTGCGGAACTGGCGGAAATCCCGATGGATGAATTCGTCGCGCTCAATCCCAGCCACAATCGTCCGGTGATCCTGCAGGGCACTTCAGACGTGCTGCTGCTGCCGGTGGACAAGGTCGAGACCTTCCGCACCAATCTGGCCAAAACCAACCAGCCTCTGGTGTCGTGGCAGCCTTACGAAAGCAAGAAAGGCGAAAACTTCGGACAGATCGCCTCGCGTTTCGGCCTGTCCGTGGAAGAATTGCGCTCGGCCAACGGCCTGTCCAAATACGCGCAGGAAAGCAACGGCCAGACGCTGCTGGTTCCCATCGGGGACGAAGGCCCCGCCGCCGAATTCACCGCGTTCAACATGCATCCGTCCGCCGTGGCCGAAATGTATGGCGCCGTCCGTTACACAGTGCGTCGCGGCGACACCATCTCGACTATCGCGCGCCGCTTCCATGTCAGCCAAAGACAACTGCGCGAAGCCAACAATGGCCGCTCTTTCCTGCGCGTCGGGCAGCGTTTCAATATCGTGCTGGCTGACCGTAGCAACTACCGCAAACCCTCAGTGAATAAACCCAGGGTGACTGCAACCAAGGCAAAGGCTAAAGCAAGGAAGCCAACCGCCCACCAGGCTGCCAGCATGTAGGCCGTCGCTTCGGCGACCGCCTAGCCGGGAAATCCAAACGTTATTTATCGTACAAGTGGCAATGCACCCGATGCGTGCCACTGATCTGGCTTGCATCCGGATAGCGCGAGCAGACTTCCATCACACTCGGACAACGCGGCGCGAAATGGCAACCCGACGGCGGATTCGCCGGTGATGGCAAATCGCCTTCCAGCTTGACATATTCCCTGCCTGCACCGTCTATCCGCGGCACCGCAGACAACAAAGCCTGCGTGTACGGATGCTTCGGCGAACGCATCACCTCCTCCGTCGTGCCGCGCTCCACAATGCGTCCCAGATACATCACACACACCTCATGCGCGAGGTATTCCACCACCGCGAGGTTGTGGGTGATGAACAAATAGCTCAATCCCAATTCCTGTTGCAGTGCTTTCAGCAGATTCAGTATCTGCGCCTGCACCGACACATCCAGCGCACTGGTCGGTTCGTCGCAAATCAGCAACTGCGGCGACACCGCCAAAGCCCGCGCAATGGCGATGCGCTGGCGCTGCCCGCCGGAGAACTCGTGCGGATAGCGCCACTTGCTGTCGCGCGCCAAACCCACTTTGTCCAGCAAACCGTCGATATGCATCTGCCGCGCCGCGCTGTCGCCGCCGATTTTCAGCGCGGCCATGCCTTCTTCGAGTATCTCTGCCACACGCATCTTCGGATTGAGCGAAGCATAGGGGTCCTGGAATACCATCTGCATCGCCGCGCGGCTAGCTTTCGTGCCGGTCAACTCTTTGCCTGCGAACTGCACGCTGCCCGCCGTGGGCCGGATCAACTGCAACAGCGCCTTGCCCAGCGTCGTCTTGCCGCAACCCGATTCACCCACCAGCGCAAGCGTATGTCCTTGCGGGATGGACAGCGAGACGCCGTCCACTGCCTTCACGTTCCCGACCGTGCGTTGAAGAATGCCTTTGCGGATGGGGAAGTGAACTTGCAGGTTTTCAACCTGCAAGAGAGAAGGGAGAAGGCGGAAGGGGGAAGGGGGAGCCCCAGATGCGCTCTGCACCTCGCAGCCCTCCGGATTTTTCCCTTCCCCCTTCCCTCTTCCCCCTTCACTATATAGATGGCACCTCACCCCCTGCCCCTCAACAACCGTCCATCCCGGCGTCTGCTCGCGGCACAGCGCCCAGGCATGATCGCAGCGCGCGGCGAAACGGCAACCCTGTCCGATGCTACCCAGCGGCGGCACGTTGCCGGGTATGGCGCTCAAGGGTTGGCCGGCTCGGCCGGCGCCGGGCAGGGCTGCTATCAATTTTTGCGTATAAGGGTGCAAAGGCCGGGCGAACAGTTGTTCGCGCGAGGCCTGCTCGACGATGTGCCCGGCATACATCACGCCGACGCGGTGCGCGTTCTCCGCCACCACGCCGAGATCGTGCGTGATGAGCAGCATCGCCATGCCCGACTTGTCCTGCGTATCGCGCAGCAATTGCAGCACCTGCGCCTGTATTGTCACATCCAGCGCGGTCGTCGGCTCGTCGGCGATGAGAAGTTTCGGGTTGCCCGCCAGCGCCATCGCGATCATCACGCGCTGCTTCATGCCGCCGGAGAGTTGGAACGGGTATTCGTCCAGGCGGCGCGCCGCATCGGGGATGCCGACCTGGTCCAGCAGTTCGATACAGCGCCGCGAAATCAACCCCTCCCTAGCCCTCCCCTTGTCAGGGGAGGGAGCCGCAGCCCCTCCCCTGACAAGGGGAAGTTGGGAGGGGTTTAAGGCGTTCGGTATGCCGGCATTCTTTTTCCCATGCAGCGTCAGCACCTCCGCAATCTGCTCGCCCACCGTCATCACCGGATTCAGACTCAGTCCCGGCTCCTGGAAAATCATCGCCATCCGGCCGCCGCGCACTTCGCGCATCTCGCGTTCCGGCAGTTCGAACAAACCGACCTCATCCATCTGCGCCGCGCCGCCCGCATGCACCACCCCGTCCGGCAACAAACGCATCAGGGAAAGCGCCGTCATGGATTTGCCGCAGCCGGATTCTCCGAGCAGCGCAAAGGTCTCGCCCGCCGCGATCTCGAACGAGATGTCGTCCACGATGGTTGCGCCGCCGCGCAGTCGTGTGACGAGGTTGTCGACCTTGAACAGGGTCATGCGCCAGCCTCCGTGCGGTTCAGGCGCGGATCGAAAGCGTCGCGCACCGCATCGGCAAACAGGTTGGCCGCAAGCACCAGCACCAGCATGAAGCCGAAAGCCGAGGCCAGCGCCCACCACACCATGGGCTCGCGCCCCATCTCCAGTCGCGCGGCGTTGATCATGGTGCCGAAGCTGATCATGCTGGGATCGACTCCGACGCCGACGTAGGACAACACCGCCTCGGCCAGTACCAGCGCGGAGAAATCCATCACCAGCGCAATCAGGATGATGTGCATCACGTTGGGCATGAGGTGGCGCGTGAGGTTGCGCAGCGAAGACACGCCGAAAGATTGCGCCGCCTGGATGTACTCCATCTCGCGCAGCTTCAGCGTCTCGCCGCGCAGCAGACGGCACAGGCCAGTCCAACTGGTCATGCCGAGGATCAGGCACAGGAACACCAGCCGCAGGTCGGCGCGCGAGGCGGCAGTGTCAAACCAGTCCGGATGGGTATCTATGGTCACCTGCATCATCAGCACCGCCGCCGCGATCAGCAGAACGCTGGGGATGGAACTCAGCACGGTATAGATGTACTGGATCACGTCGTCCACCCAGCCGCGGAAATAGCCTGCCGCGACGCCGAGGAACAGCGCCAGCGGCAGCGTCACCAGCGTGGTCACGGTGCCGATGATGAGGCCGGTGCGTATGCTCTTGAGCGACAGGTACAGCACGTCCTGCCCGACCTTGTCAGTGCCAAGGACGTGGTAGACGGTGGCAAGGCTGATGACGGCGCCGATGAGGGTGGTGAGGATCAGCGTGACGACGGACACCGCCCGGTCGCAGCCGGAAGCACAATGCAAGGTCCTGTGGGTAAGATAGAACGACAACAGCCCGACCAGCAGTCCTAGCCCCCCGCCTATCAGCGCCCGTTTCAGCACATCGGCATCACGCTGCGACTCGTCCGCCAGATGCGCCCCGCCATATTGCAAACGCGGATAGGTGCGCACGACATTGCCTTGCGCATCGGTCACGCTCTCCTTGGCATACAGCGTCAGCGCGAACGGTTCGGAATAGGTTTTTTCGGTATGCGTGCGCAGCGGCCCGACCAGTTTGTCGAACACACTCAACACCTCGGGCGAATACACGCGCTCTCCGCCGCTCGCTTGCGGCAATGCAGTGCGAAAGTGCAGGCTGTCCAGAAACCCTACGATCAGGAACTGTGAAAGAACCAGCAGCGACGCCATCGCCACACTGTTCCTGGCAACCCGCCGCCAGGGCAACAGCAGATGCTCGTGCTGCCTCACATACCAGGCCGCCGCCATGCCCGCTGCCAGCAGCAGGAACACCAGCGCATCGCTCCACAGGATGACGGGCATGTAGTTCATGACAACCTCACCCTCGGGTCTACCATGGTGTAGGAAATGTCAGTCAATATCAGCCCCACGATGTACAGAACCGACCCCAGAAACACCATCGCGCGCACCACCGAGAAATCCTGCGAATTGATCGCGTCGATGGTGTAACTGCCGAGGCCGGGGATACCGAAGAACGACTCTGTAAGCAGACTCCCCATGAACAACAGCGGGATGACCACCACCACGCCGGTGAGGATGGGAATCATGGCGTTCTTCAGCACATGCGTGAACAGCACGCGCAGCTCGGACAAGCCCTTGGCGCGCGCCGTGCGCACATAATCCTTGCCAATCTCTTCGAGGAAGATGGTGCGGTACCAGCGGCTGCTGGACCCGACGCCGCCCATGATTCCAATCAGGATGGGCAGCACCACGAATTTGAAACTATCCGTTCCGCCCGCATAGCCGGAAATGGGTACCAGATGCCACAACTTGCTGACTACGAACTGCCCGCCGATGATGTAAAACAGGCCGGACACGGACATCAGCAGCACACACAAAGCCACGCCCGCCATATCCAGCGCGGTGGCGCGGAACAGCGTCATCAAAAGCGCGAAGCTGACATACACCAGCAGTCCGATAAGAAAGGTCGGCAGCGCGATGGCCAGACTCGGCCCCATGCGCTTGGCGATCTCGCGGCCGATACTGCGTCCGTCGTCGGAGTAGCCAAAGTCGAACACGAACATGCTGGCGGATTTCTGCCAGAAGATGGTGTCGGTGAGTTTGTGCGTGCCGGCGGCGGCGCTGTTAACCAGCAAGGGTTTGTCGTAGCCGCGTTGCTGCTTCCACTTGTCGATAGCTTCCTGCGTCACGCGCTTGATGCCGAGCTGCATGCGCGCCATGTCGTCCGGCGTATTCACCACGAAGAATAGCGCGAAGGTGAGCAGATTCACCCCGATGAGGATGGGTATTGCGTAGAGGATGCGGCGAATAAGGTAGGCAATCATGGCTGGGCGCTATTGTACGGGAATCGGCTATCATCCGCCCTGCCCGCCACACAGGAGAATGCACATGCAAATCGAAATCTGGTCCGACGTGATCTGCCCCTGGTGCTACATCGGCAAGCGGCGCCTGGAGATGGCGCTGGCGAAGTTCCCGCATTGGGAAAGCGTGCAAGTGATCTGGCGCAGCTTCGAACTTGATCCCGAGTCGCCGCGCCAACTGCCGGGTACGCTGGATGAGATGCTGGCGCAGAAATACGACGTCACACTGCAAGAAGCCGCAGCGATGAATACGCGCGTGACCGAAGCCGCCAAAGAGGTCGGCCTGGAATATCATTTGGACAATGCCCGCCCCGGCAACACCTTCGACGCCCACCGTCTGATCCACTACGCCGCCTCGCGACAACTGGACGATGGCGCCTCCGAGCGTCTCATGCGCGCCTATTTTTCCGAATCGCTGGCGGTCGGCGACCGGGCTGCACTGGCCCGTCTCGCCCCCGAGTTCGGCATCACCGAAAAGGAAGCGCTGGCAATGCTGGAAAGCGATGCCTATTCGAATGCAGTGCGCGCAGACGAGGCCCGCGCGGCCGACCTCGGCATCACGTCCGTGCCAAGCTTCGTGATCGATGAAAACATCGGCATTTCCGGCGCGCAGTCGGTGGAGGTGTTTGCAAAGGCGCTGCAAGAAGCTTACGACGCATCAGCGGCTGATTAACAGGATTCTGCGCAGCAGGTCGTCGTATACGCCTTCGAGATTAGTCATCACCTCGTCGTTGGTATAGCGCGCAACCGAGATACCGAGGGCATTCAACACTCCGGTTCGTCCGGCATCGTATTCGACTGATTCGGCATGGCTGTCGCCGTCGATCTCGATAGCCAGACGCAGTTCTGCACAGTAGAAGTCGACGATGAAATTGGCGATGGGCTTTAGTCTGAGGAATTTGTATTCGGCGAAGTGGCGCATGCGGAGGACTTCGTTCCATATTTTGGATTCGGGCGCTGTAGGGTTTTTGCGCCCGGGCAAGGGCGGTTAGTTTTTTGTCGTAGGGGATGAAACCCTTAACCCCTCCCGGCCTCCCCTTGTCAGGGGAGGTGACGTCCCCCGTTCGCACATTCGACTTTTCAACGAGCCGCTCGGCCCCTCCCCTGAAGTGGGGTAAGCAGGCAATCCGCGAAGCGGATGCTCGCACAAGGGGAGGCTGGGAGGGGTTGGTTTTACGTCCCTCACTCACCTCGCCTCTTCCCGCTTCCGCAGCACCCTCCACATCCACACCCCAAATAGCAGCAGCAACCCCGACCCAGCCCAAAGCGGCCACAACACCGGCTGATTCCACTCGCGCCTCAACCTGTCGCGTTGCGCCGCATCCACGCGCCAGTACTTGAGCCGGTTGTTGGCCATGATGTTGGGTTTGATGTTGTGCAGCCAGCCGTGCTGCAGCACGTAGTTCTTGGGATGGTAGCCCCACAGCCAGGGCGAATCGCGGCGCAGGATTTCCAGCATGCGGTCGATGATAGCCTGTCGCGCCGGGCTGTTGTCCATGTTCTTCATCTGCTCGAACAGGCGGTCGAATTCCGGCTCGCTGTAGTTGCTGGCGTTCTCGCCGCTGAACTTCACCTTGCCCTGCGGGCCGTGCAGCAGGAAGAAGAAATTCTCCGGATCAGGATAGTCCGCGTTCCAGCCGAAGAAATACATTTGCGTATCGCCGCGCCTTATCTTGTCCTGAAAGCGGTTGTAATCGGTACTGCGCACATCGAGTTGCACGCCGATCTTTTCGAACTGCTTGCGCAGCCAGTCCAGGCGCGATTTATTGCCCATGCCCGTGGAGGTGGTGTCGAAGTGGATCACCAGCGGTTGTCTGGTTTTGGCATCCACGCCGCCGGGATAGCCCGCCTCGGCCAGCAGGCGTTTCGCTTCCGCGATGGGTTTGCGTACCGGCAAATCCCGCACGCAGTCGTACACGTAGCGGTTGATGCCTTCGCAACCGTCGCGGTGGCCGAAAATTCCGGGGGGGATGGGCGACTGCGCGCTGATACCGCGCCCGTTGGCGAAGATGGAGACGAACTCCTCGAAATCCATGGCGATAGCGATGGCGCGGCGCAGCTTGCGCGCCCGCTCGGAATTACCGCCCGTTACCGGATCGAGCATGTTGAACCCGGTGTACATGGTGGAGGTGGAAACCGAGGTGTTAAGAACGATGCCCTGCGCCCGCATTGCTTCACTCACCGTCGCTTCGCCGCTCACGCCAACTGATACCGCCTGGTCGAAACTATCCGAGCTGATGCCGGAAGCGTCGTAAAAACCCTGCAGAAACTTGTTCCAGTACGGGATGGTTTCCTTCTCCAGACTGAACACGATGCTGTCGACCAGCGGTAGCGGCTTGCCCGCATCGGCCAGCAGCCCGGCGGCCGCATCGCCCGCCTCGCCCTCTGAAGGATAGTTTTCGCTGTCGTAATACGGGTTCTTCGTCAGCACCATGCGCCGGTTGGGATCGTTCTGCGACAGGTAATACGGCCCGCTGCCCACCGGCCACCAATCCAGCGTGAGATTGCGCTCTTTCATGCCGGGCAACGCGTAGAAGCGCTCCGCCTCCTGCGGCATCGGCGAGAAGAACGGCATCGCCAGCCAATAAGCAAACTGCGGATATTTGCCGTGTATGGTGATGCGATAGGTGGAGACGTCCACCGCTTCCACGCCCGGCAACGGATATTGATTCAGGTCCAGAAACTCGTCCGGATGCGCCTTGGCGGCAGCCTGCAACGCGGCCGCGTAATCCTTGAGGCCGACGATGTATTCGCTCATCACACCGGCGATGGGTGTGTGTAATTGCGGATGCACCAGGCGTTTGATCTGGTAGGCATAGTCCGCCGCCGTCACCTCGCGCGTCCCGGTCTGCGCGAAATCGCCCAAGGTCGCGGCGCTGCCCGGCTTGAGCAGGTGGTTGGCCGGAATGAAAGCCGGATGCGGCTGATAGCGCATGCCCGGCCGGATGTGGATCTCGTACACGCTGTAGGCGATGCGCTCCGGCTCGGCCTTGTCCGGCAAGGGCTGCCGGTTGCTGTCCAGATAAGTGACCGTCGGTAGCGCATCGGCCGCCAGCGGCACCAGTTGATACGGGCGCTTCAGGTAATGGTATTGCAGCGGCGGCGAATAGATGTGCGCAAGAAATTCGTATTCGTTCTCGCTGTAGGCCTGCGCGGGATCGAGATGCTTGGGTCGTTCCGTGAATGCGGTATAGAGGATGGATTTACCCTCATCCGATGCTGGATAAGGATTGTTCCACAGCCCGCCGTCGCAGGCGGCAAGGGGAACGAGCAGTAAAATCAGCAGCATTCTCATGGCGCAGGAGTTTATCCGAAACCCCGCGCTTCGCGGTAAGATTGCGCAACGTTCACGAGCAGGCACAGAATCGCAGGTTGGGCAAAGCGTAGCGTGCCCAACCTTGATTAATGATGCCTTTATTTGTTGGGCACGCTACGCTTTGCCCAACCTACGAGACTACCGGAAACCAAAATGAATCAAGACTGGCAAAACTTCCTCTCCACGCACGACGCACAGATTCAGGACGGCACGGTGCACGATTTCGGCAATGCCGCCGCCGAACGCGCCGCCGCGCGCGACGGCACCGTGCTGTGCGACCTGTCGCAGTTCGGCACGATCAAAGTCTCGGGCGAAGAGGCGCAGAGTTTCCTGCATAACCTGTTCAGCAGCGATGTGAACGCGCTCACCCCGCAGAACGCCCTGCCCAGCAGCTTCAACACCGCCAAAGGCCGCGCCCTGGCGACTTTCCTGATCTGGCGTACCCCGACCGAATTCTATTTGCATCTGCCGCAAAGCCTGCTCGCACCCATCCAGAAGAAGCTCACCATGTATGTGCTGCGCGCCAAGGTGAAGATCGAAAACGCGAGCGACAGCATTGTGAGTCTTGGCGTGTCCGGCGCGAATGCGGCAACCCTGCTGCAGCAGCACTTTTCCGCCCTGCCGCAAAACCCGCTGGACGCCGTGCAGGACGCGGGCACTGTCATCATCCGCCTCGCGGCAGAACGCTTCCAGATCAACACCACCCCGGCAGAAGCCAGTGTGCTGTGGCAAAAGCTCAGTAGCGCTGCCACGCCAGTCGGCTCGCCCTGCTGGGACTGGCTCACTATCCGTGCCGGCATTCCCGTCATCCTGCCGCAGACGCAGGAAGCGTTTGTGCCGCAAATGGCCAACCTCGACCTCATCGGCGCGGTGAATTTCAAGAAGGGCTGCTATCCGGGACAGGAGATCGTGGCGCGCATGCAATATCTGGGCAAAAACAAGCGCCGCATGTATCTCGCGCATGTCGTGACGGACACGGCCCCGCAACCGGGGGCGGAAGTGTTCAGCATGGAAATGGAAGGACAGGCATGCGGCATCGTCGCCAATGCGGCGGCGGCGCCGGGCGGCGGCTACGACGTGCTGGCCGTGGTGCAGATCGCCAGTCATGATGCCTTTCCTGTACACCTGGGCGCACTCACCGGCGCACGCTTGCAGTTCCAGCCCCTGCCCTACCCCATCCCGTGAATCTGCCCGCACAACTTTTCGGCGGTGACTGGTTGTGGCTGACTAACGTTGTGTTTGCGGTTTTCCTGTATCGCGCGGCACGCGGCGCGCCCTGGCGCAAGCTGCTGGACAACGGCATCATGGTAAATGCGCTGGTCGGCCTGATATTCGGCGCCTTCGTGATGTGGCAACTCAGCGCGGGCATTCGCCCCGGCTTCAACTTTCACATATTGGGCTCAACCCTGTTCATGCTGATGTTCAGCTGGCAGATCGCCACCGTCTCTCTCTCGCTGGTGATGATCGCCACCTGGCTGTACGCAGGGTTGGACTGGGTGACGCTGGGACTCAACGGCCTGCTGATGATCGCCATCCCCGTGCTGTTCAGCGACTGGTTGTTGCGCTTCAGCAAGCAGAACCTGCCGAAAAACCTGTTTCTGTTCGTGCTGTTTAACGGTTTCCTCTGCGGCGCGCTCACCATTGCCCTGAATGTGACGGCAACCACGCTGGTACTGCTCAGCATGAGCCACTACACCTGGGCAGAGATTCAGCGCCACTACCTTTTTATTTTCCCCGTCATCATGCTCGCCGAAGGCTTCGTCACCGGCATGCTGATCACCGCTTTCACGGTATTCAAACCGGAAGCGGTGATGAATTTCAGCGACGAGGAATATCTAGCGGGGAAGTAACACCAGTTTCATTTTCTTGTGCGGCATACCGGCATCCATGAACTCCTTGCCGTGCTCGACGAAACCAAATTTGTGATAGAAGGCCATCGCAGTCGTTTGCGCGTCAATATCGACCTGCTTGTATCCGCGTGAACGCGCCTCGTCCAGCAGTGCCTCCAGAATCGCCGTACCCACCTTCTGCTCGCGCCATTGCGGCAACACGGCCATGCGCCCGATATGCCCGTTCGGCATCAAGCGCCCGCAACCGATAGCATCGCCGTTCGTGCTCAAGGCCAGGGCGTGGCGGCACTTGTCATCCTTGCCATCCCACTCCAGTTCTTCGGGAACATTCTGCTCGCGGATGAACACCGCTTCGCGTATCGCACGCAGCAAAGGTTCGCCGTCGTGCCAACTAACCAGACTGACTGTAAAAGGCGTAGTCATAACTCATCTCCTTGCCGTCCCGTCTGTTTTCCTTGCGAAAAACGGGGGCAGCACATTGTTGTTATTTCAAACTACCTCAAGCCCTGATTTCAACTTCCGTACCAACCTGCACCAGATCAAACAACTCCACCAGCTCGGCATTGCGCATACGCACACACCCTCTGGACCCCGGCTTGCCCAGCGCAGTGCTGTCCGGCGTGCCGTGGATGTAAATGTAGCGACGCATGGTATCGCAAGAACCGCTGCGGTTGTAGCCGCTTTCGCAACCCGACAACCACAAAATGCGTGTCAGTATCCAATCGCGCCCCGGATGTTGCGCCCCCAACTGCGGCGTATAGATCTCGCCGGTCGGGCGACGCTTCACGAACACCGCGTTTTCCGGCTGTCCCGCGCCTATCCTGGCGCGGATCACATGTTTGCCGCGCGGCGTGCAATAGCTACCGTTCTCTTCGCCCACCCCGTTGGCACCGGTGGATATGCCGTAGCGGCGCAGTACATTACAGTTACCGTCAAGCAACTCCAGCGTCTGCGTTGAAATGTGGATGTGAATTTTCATCCCCCTCTCCCTTTGGGGGAGGGATGGGGTGGGGGCAATTCCTTACGTTGTTGTTGCGCGCGCCGTGCTGCAAAGAAATCGCTCAGCATCTTGCCGCATTCTTCCGCCAGCAGGCCGCCTTCGATGGTTGCGTGATGGTTGAGGCGGAGGACAGAGCCTAACCCCTCCCCATCCCTCCCCTTATCAAGGGAGGGGGCTGCAGTTCCTCCCTTGAGAAGGGGAGGTCGGGAGGAGTTGGGGTTACTGTGTGAAATTTGCTCTTGGAGGGACGGGGAGGGGTTTGGTGTTTGACGCAAATCATCAAACAAATTAATCACACTCCCCGCCGCCCCCGTCTTCGGATCGCGTGCGCCGAACACCACGCGCGCAATGCGCGCATGAAACATCGCGCCGACGCACATCACACAGGGTTCCAGGGTAACGAACAATTCGCAGCCAACCAGCCGGTAGTTGCCAATATTCTGTGCCGCGTCGCGCAGCGCCGCGATCTCGGCATGGGCAGTGGGGTCATGTTTCGAGATGGGGGCATTGCTGCCGCGCCCGATGATCACGCCGTCTTTCACCACCACCGCGCCGACCGGCACTTCGCCCGCCTGCGCCGCCTGACCGGCGAGGCGCAACGCTTCGCGCATGCAGGCAATATCGGCTTCGTTTGCGGGGATGATTTGTTCGGAAGAGCTATTCATGCGCGCATTGTACGGGCAAAAATCGGATTGCCAAACGGCCATGCAACGCCCAGAATGCCCCTGCCCATTTCAGGTGGAAAAACATGCAACAGCAACCATTCACCGGCACCGAAAAACGGTCGCATGTACGCGAACAGACCCTCGGCGAAGAAATCGCCAACAGCATCAGCCATAGTGTAGGGTTGGGCGCCGCCATCGTAGGCACGCCGCTGCTCATGGTGCATGCGGTGCAACAGGGAGGGGTGGGTTACATCGCGGGTTGCGCCATCTTTGCCGCCACCATGATCGTGCTGTATCTCTCCTCCGCCCTCTATCACTCGTTCCGCCCGGGCAAACTCAAGCACATCTTCCGCATCATCGACCACTCGGCGGTGTACCTGCTCATCGCGGGCACCTACACGCCTTTCACACTGGGCGTACTCTACGGCCCATGGGGCTGGACGCTGCTGGTACTGATCTGGGCATTGGCGCTGACCGGCGTGGCACTGAAAGTACTGCGGCGCATGACCCACCCCGTCATCTCCACCATCCTCTACCTGCTGATGGGATGGCTAATCATCGTCGCAATCAACCCGCTCTACGAACGCCTCCCCGCTGCGGGCCTGTTTTGGCTGGTCGCCGGGGGGCTGGCCTATACGCTGGGCACCATTTTCTTCGTTGCCGATTCGCGTTTGCGCTACGGCCACTTCATCTGGCACTGGTTTGTGCTGGCAGGGACGACTTGCCATTATTTTGCGGTGTATTGGTACGCGGCTTGAGCGTTGCGTTCTCTGCAAGGCATCAACACCTGCAAAACCAACCCCCTCTAGCTCCCCCTTCTCAGGGGGAGAACCCTCGCTCCTCCCCTGAGAAGGGGAGGCTGGGAGGGGTTGGGGTGAGGGGCGGCGAGTAGAAGCCACTTGTCGCAGATGCTGGACATGTTCCTTCCCCCTTGCAGGGGAAAGGTCAGGATGGGGGGCAGAGTCGAGCAACACCAACGTTTCTACCCCCACCCTAGCCCTCCCCCTGCAAGGGGGAGGGAAAAATCGGTTTACATCCTCGGCCTCGCCGTCCCGCTCTGTCTTACCGAATTGCGCAGCGCGCGCAGCACATTCTCCACCGTACGCAACTGCATCTTCCTCACCGGTGAAGGCGGGCTCTTTTCGTCGGGGATTTCGGTGCCATAGCCGGGCTGGTCGATAACCACACTGCCGAACTCGTTTGAGACGATGATAGAGGTCTGCTTGCCCTCCTCTTCCGGCTCCATCAGCACGATCTTGGCCGAGGCATCGACGGTCACACCATCCTTTTCCTCGCGGTCGGTGACTTCACCCTCAACCTGCGTGCCGCGTATGCCGATGGTGGCAACCTTGGTGCTGACTTTCATGTTGCGATCCCGGCCGTGGGCGATCAGGCCGGACACGAAACGGAACACGCCCTTGACGATACGGGAGTGAAACGCATCGTCCGTCGCCCCTTTGTTGTACTTGAAATTCTCGATCACGAATTCCGTGTTCGGCCCCAGCGAAAAGCGCGATTCGTCGGCAAACTTGATGTGGACGCTGGTGCGCTTGTCGGTCCACACACGCTCACCCGAATACACCGCATCGCCCACCGCCAGCTTGCGCGCCTTGCCGTCCGCCTGGCGCGCCTCGGCCACGTTGTCGCCGGTCATCTTTGATACCTGCCCTGCGGAAGGAGCTGCCTCGACTGCATGCACAGCGAATGGCGACATAAACGCACCCAACAACAGCAAACCAGACATCCAATCCTTGTAAGTCATTTTCAGTCTCCTTGAAAATCATCAATTACCATGTACCACCGGGCTGAGCTTCACAACCTCACGCGTCAGTTGCCTGCTGATGCCGGGCAGGAACACATTCGCCTTATCCCTGATAGGCAGATATTGTGCAGTGATCGCCTGCTTGCCGGTATTAAAGCGCTCAAGATTCAGACGCGTCACCGCCAGTTTCGCCTGCCCTTTTGCATCCAGCTTGACCGGCTTGCCCAGCGGCTTGTCGCCGAGCATGAACTGAACCGTACCGGCTGGCACAGTGCGGATACCCTTCACTTGCGGCACAACTGTCGCATGGCGTGCCACCGTGGCCGTAACCACCATCTCGCCCCGGTCATTGAGTTTATCTGCACGGCGCACGACAACATTGGTCGCACCCAGTCTGATTTTCTGATTCAGCACGTGGCCCTTGGCAAGTTCGGCATGCCCCAACACCCTTACGTCGAAAATGCAGTTGGCATTCTCGATCTTGCCCACGACATCGCGACAGGCAAGCTTTGCCGCCTTGAGTGGCAAGGGTGTGGCAACCGGTTCGGTGCCTGTGGTATAGGGCCCGTTTTCCGTCGGCCACGCCTTGTTAGTGAAGGTCGCAGTCGAAGTACCCTCGGCATAATCGAACAAGCTGGTCTCTTTGTTCACGCGCCAGGAATCGGCGAACTTCATATACAGCTCAACGTAGCGATCATGCAAGGCGGCAGGCTTCGCTCCGAACGCGGAACCATCAGACAGTCTGGGCAACCAGCTACCCTTGCTGCGCGCCCCCATAACGCCGTCGTAGGCAGACGTGTGGAACACATTGATGTGCAGCCACGACGCTCCGTAGAAAGTCCCCCAGTTGTTGTTAATCATCAATGTGGTCTGATCCGGGAAGTCGATCTGGATGCCCCCGGCCTGCGGCAACACGCGACCGCCATCGCCAAGGTCGATACCACCTGTGGGCAATGTCGTCACCACCCCGTCCACGCGCAACACAAACGTGCCAGCCACCGCATTGGTGCTGGTATCCGGCTGATAGGTCACGCGATGCTTGCCCACACGCGCCGCAACTGCCGTATTGACGCTCGCCCCGCTGGTCAGGCCGGTGTAGTCGTCAGGCAAAGGCGGTGCGCTTGAGACTGGGGCCATGCGCAACTGGATCTCCATGCCGTTGGCACCGCGCAAGGCCACGAACTCACCCGCGCCCTGGAAGTCGTAGCGCAGTCCGTCAACGGTGAAGATGTGCGGATCGCCGACGGCGGTGGTATCAGCTGTGCTGCAAACGTTTTCCGGGGTACCGCCACCATCCGTGTAGGACACACACACGCGCATGAATTTTTCGAAATCTGCCGGGGCCAAAACATAAGTATCACTGTTTCCGCCAACTGGTGAGCCGCTTGCCTGCCATGCATAGCTGAAGGCACCCAAGACATCCGCATCGAAAATCGGGTTAGGGAAAGTGCCAGTAAGTGTATTGGCCGTAAGCGTCTGGCCTACTGTTCTTGTGCCGCTAATGAATGGCAGCCCGGTCGGCGCATCGTTCACCGGCGCCACATTCACTGTCACCGACGCCACGTTCGAAGTCAGACCTCCGTCGGTCGCAGTGTAGGTGAAGTTCGCCACACCGTTGAAGTCTGTGTTTGGCGTAAAGGTCACCGTACCATCACCGTTCAACACCACCGTGCCGCCCGCACCACTTGCCACACTGGCAACCGAGAGCGTCGTGCCCGCGTCCGCATCCGTATCGTTGCCCACCAACAGGGCCGCCGCATAGGTCACCGGAGTGTCCTCCATCGCGTCAAGCGTATCGTTATTCGCCACCGGCGCATGGGGCACCAACGCAGACACGTTCACCGTCACTGTCGCGACGTTCGAAAGCAGGCTGCCATCAGTCGCTCTGTAGGTGAAATTGGCAGGGCCAGAAAAGCCGGGATTGGGCGTAAAAGTCACCGTACCATCGCCGTTGCGCACTGCCGTACCGCCCGCGCCACTTGTCACACTGGAGATCGTAAGCGTCGTGCCCGCATCCACATCTGTATCATTACTCAGCAACTGTGCCGCAGTGAAAGTAATCGCAGTGTTTTGGGTTGCCGCAAGCGTATCGTTATTCGCCACCGGCGCTTCGTTCACGTTGGTGACTGTGACTGCTATCGTTTGCGTGTCGGTAAAGGTGCCATCAGTTACTTGCACGACAACATCGTAGACATTGTTTGTTCCCGCATCTGTGGCAGCCTCAAAATTTGGCGGGGTCGTAAAGCTCAGCACACCTGTTGAACTGTTGATATTCAACCAGGTTGCATCGGTACCGCTGACGGTGTAGGTCAAGGGGCCCAAATTGTCGGCATCGGTAGCGGTGACAGTTGTCACTGCAGTTGAGTTTTCCGGAATACTGATAGATGCAGACGCACCGCCACCGTTGCTGGTGATAACGGGCGGGTTGTCGTTGAGGTTGTTCAAGTTCACCGTCACGAGCTGACTGGATGTCAATCCAAAGAAATCCGCAACCTGCACCGTTAATGTGTAGGAATGCGATGGCACAGCCTCGTAATCCAGGCCTATGCCACCAACGCGAAGTTCACCCGTATTTGCATCAAGGGTAAAACCTCCGGGGTTTGCCCCGGTTATGCTGTAGGTATGCTTATCGCAGGTATCGACATCGTTCGCACTCAATGTGCTGATCAGAGTATTGATTGGGCTGCCCTCATTGATACTGATAGTGGCGGGTGAGATACCGGTTGGTGCATGGTTAAGATGTGCCAGAGCACGATAGATATCCAGACGCGGTGCGCTGCTACCGTCAGGGAATGGAACAGTCACTATGGGTGGAAGAGAGGGGATGGTTCCTGTCTTCAGCTCCGATTCAATTTGATTAAGCGGTACGCCGCATTGCCTCAACATAGCAACAGCCCCGGATACCATGGGTGCGGATAAGGAAGTGCCGGTGAAACTGGCATACCCCCCTCCAGTCGCGGTTGAGCGTATCTGTGTACCCGGCGCGGCCAAGTCAACCCAAGCGCCATAATTGCTCGCGGTAAGGTTACTGCCTGGGCTGGCTGAACTGCCGCAGCGTTCGTCCAATGCGGCAGCAGGCGCACACGCAGGGTCAACGGGTAGCGTTGAAATACTGTTGGCTACGGTAATAAATAGATCTTTACGGGTAAGTTGGCCGTGCAGGGCATTAGTCGAATCGTTGCAACGCCCCGGATAGTAATTCCCACTTGATCCTCTGTTACCCGCCGCATTTACAACGATAGCAACTGGCGTAACGCCACCGCTTAGAACAACCGTATTGATTGATGCACACAAATCACCTACATCTAGCGTTGGAAGTGGCACGTCAACTGGCGGGATCGGCCCTATAGCCAAACTGGCATTAACGACCACAGCAACACCATAAGAATTCGCATCAAGAAGACTTTGTCGTATCTCCGCAAGCGAATAAGTTGTATCTGCACCTACAAGAATTGATTTAATTTTGCTCGCTGGTGCCACACCTGCTACCCCCAGCCCCATTGGCGGGTTGTTATTAGTCTTTGCAGCAATCACGCCAGCAACTGCAGTACCGTGACCAGCAGGGTCAAAATCGGTATTGCTTGAACCACAATCATTGTCTACCAGTTGGCAATCGCCAACAGTACCAAAATCAGGATGGGTTCGATCTATACCAGTGTCGAGTACTGCAACAACAATACCATTACCATTGGCACCGGCATCCCATACGTCGTGCGCGCGGACACGCTGTAGGCCATGTTGGCTGGTAAACTCTGGATCTATAGGAGTAGAGGCAGGCCCACCAAGCGCGTTCGGGTAGGCTTTCACTACCTCTTTATGATTCTTTAGCTTGCTAATAAGTGCCATCAAGCGCTCCGGGTTGACTGCGGTCGCCAGCTTGGCCTGATAAAAATTCTCCGGTGGCAAGCTACCCACAACTTTGGCATCAATGTTTGCAAAGAGATCGCGGATAGTGGCAGCACTGGTAGTTGGAGCAAAGCGCACCAGAATTTCATCTGGCACCGCTTTAATACCATCGGAAAAAGTAATTGATTTAGTTGTATCTGACCTTGCCACCCGCACTGGGAAACTACTCACGCATATTTCTAAGGGCGAGCTAACCACTTTGGCACGACCAACATTGATGAATGCTTCATAGTTCAGGCAGGCATCGGGCTTCACCTTGGCGGCATCAACCGGAATGCTCGCCCCATAAATACCATCCTTAGCAACAAGATCGCCATCCTTGCCTTGGTCATTCATGGCGATGCCTTTACCGTCACCAATTCGACGCAGATAAACTGCTTCAGCCGTTTTTGTATTTCCCACCACCCTGACACTAAAGCGAACATTAACCTTGCCGCTATCCACAGTCAGCGCGTATGGTTCGGCACGCGGTTCCAGCGGAGCCAGTTCTACACCAGCACTTACGTGATAGTCATAAGAAGAAGGTAACCGCGTTTTGATACCCACTCGCTCTTTAGCTGCACCGATATCTTTATTTTTCTCAACCGAAAAAAACACCTTAACCGTCTCAGTCACGCTCCCTGCTGCAAGCACACCTTTGGGTAAAGCAAACTCAAAGTAAGGCTGCCCATCCTTACCCACCCCTTGCGCGTTTATCGGCTTCACATTCTTGCCATCAAACTGCCTGATCGTGAGCCGAAGCGGTGACAAGAGCGAAGCGGCAGAACGGTTCCGGATGCTCACCTTGGTTGTATATACGCCTTTTCTGGCATCAAATTGTGGCTTGGAAAAAGTTGCCGTCACGCGATGATCAACGCTGACAACAACAGGTGTCTCGGCTGCCATTACCTGGAGCGAGAACAAAGATAAGACGAGCACTCCAAACAGTCGGTGGAATTGCTGCATCAGGCCGGTTACTAAACATGCATTCATCGCTGCCTCCAAGATTGAAAAGTGCTGCTTGTTGAAATCAAAATCTAACGAAACACGGCCCACTCAACCGTTTTCCCTGAATATATCGAAGGGCAAATCACTGCAATTGCTTTAATCCGATCATGGTTCGACAGGCTCACCACGAACGGATTAAATGGGGCCGTGCGCTAATCCGCCGCCAATCCCCCAAGTATTTCCCTCCACACGTCCCGCCAACAACAACTGTGATCCTGCTTCGGGAATACTTTGAATGTTGCCCCCTGCTGCTGTGCAACCGCATCTCGCACCAGTATCGGCGGCACGTTGTCATCTTTGGCTCCCGCAAAATGCATTTGCCTGACGCGCGTTGGTAACGGCGGGCGAGTCGCGGGGTTCAGCGAGCCTGCCAGTGACTGTTGCTTGTGCAATGCCGCCCAACGTTCAGTATCCAGATTGGCCGCCACCGTAATTACGGTTTCGGTTTTCGGCTGGCGCTCTGCGAGCAACATCGCCAGCGTGCCGCCCCCGCTATAGCCCAACAGAACCTGCGCCGGATAATCCACTGACAAGCGATCCAGCGCAGCAGACATGCTTGACACAACTGCTTCCGAATAGCGTTTATCTGTCCACATATCCGGCGTGCATGCTTTTGCCTTGTTCAGTCCGTGATAGCAGGGACGCCCCAGATATAGACTTGGCGCCGGATCGAGCAACATGAGTTCAAGCATCAGCGGTGTGCGCGGCGTAGGATCAGCCGCCGCCACCCGCTTATGCGCCCAGGGGGTGCCGTCACCTTCCAGATAGACATGCAATGCGGTATTTGGAGACGCTCGACCATTGTTGATGTAGGCGACATGGCTGAACCCATCCCCACGCACTACCACCCTTCGGTAGCCCAAGTCTGCGGCTCGATCATCAAGGCGCTGCGCAGGGCTGGCGCAACCAGATAGTTGAGCAACGGCCAGCAGCCAAAAGAACAGCCCAAGTGCGCGCGCCGTATTCATTGGCCTGAAGGTATTTATTATTGGGATTCGAATGTGGTTTTGGATTTCTCCCGCTCGCCCCTCACCTGTTGAAGGGCAGAGCGGAAGAATTGATCAAAATTCCATTTGCGCGCCGAGGCTGACTGCCCAACTGCTCAGCAACTCGTCCTGAGTGCGTTTATCGTAATCAAGGAACAGTTGTGTGCCGCCGTTTAGCGCTGCTGATACGCCTAATCCGATACTTAGATAGTTACGATCAGGTGCATCCGTTGACACTGCGAAACTCATACCTGGCGTAATAGCCAATTCATTGGGGATTTCATTTGCATTGTTCTGGTATTCATGCACCACAGCCAAACGCGCGGAGGGTTGAAGTGTTCCCCAGTCGTAGCCATACGAAGTACTCACCCGTGCACCCACACTATTGGTAAACGAAATTGTGTTTCGATCACCATAGTGCAGAGCCATCAAATTTGTACTGGTGTCACTCCCACTTTCGTTATAACCGCCAATACTGGTCTTAATGTAATCAAGATTAATGAAAGATGCCAGATTGGCCTGCCCGAAATCAGTTTGATAACTTGCTGACAGGCCAGCCATTATTTGCCGACCACTGGTATTACCGCTCATCGTACCGGAAACGTTCGAACCAAAATCAAACTGTCGTTTGTTCTCAAAACTGAGATTGCCATAGCCCAAGTAACTATCGACAAGTGTGTACTCCGTTGGCAGCCAAGTACCGTACAAGCTAAATGTGTTATTCCGGGTTTTCAGCGATCCGACACTATTGAGGAAAGTCGCGTCATCTTTTGTCTGACCAACGGCTGCGCCCAGCACAAAACTGTCTGAAAAACGGTAATCCAGCCCGATAATCAACCCTTTCAAATTTGCTTGATAGCCATTCTCAAGATCAGTCTCGATACGGCTGCTATTGCCATATTGAGGTGCCATCAGAAAACCCCACCCCCCGCCATCTGCACTCGCACCTTTTTCAGGTTTTTCCTTCTGCTCATCCAAAGTTACTCGATTACCCTTCTTCTTACGCAATGCTGCTCCAGTCCCCGCGTTGACAGTTCCAAGGTTAGCGGAAACAGCACCCACTGGTGTCGGCCCCGCAGCTGGGCCACCTGTTGCCGCATTGGTGCACATTGTGAAATAACTGAGAGGATCCCAACTTGATGGCGGATTGGAGAGATTGCAGAGATCATCAACATATTGATGGAGCTGTTCATTTGAAGTAATAGCCACCGACTGCAATGGCAGGGCCCCCAATACCAACACCAAAAGTTTACAAATAAACGCGCCACGCCCCACCCTGGACCTAAAATCTCCCGAATTCATATCTCCCCCCGAACAAATTGCCTATGAACAAAACGTTGCCTCAAAACCCCCTTGGTTTGTGGTGACTTTGAATTGAATCTGCCCTTTAGTCAACACACCAAAGTACTAGATACTTGATTGAGCTTGTCAGGGTTAATCAGGATTCGCGGCGGTTTCAAGCTGCTTAAATTTCACTGATTTTCTATCCTCCATCCTTACAAAACAGATATCTCCAGAAAAATTCAATCGGTTTTCCTCGCTCCTTTCCAAACAAACAAGAAAATATATAGACCATTAAATCCCTACCTATTTCAGTGTTTTTCACATTACCATTCGGCTCGCCGCCAAAAACCAATCAGGGATGACGCAGATTAGCTACTCGCTTACTCGTTCAAATCGGATTTATTAATAGACCGAAAGCTCGACATACCCGCCTGACCGAAGATCAGCCTGTCCTGAGTTTATCGAAGAGCGGTAATAACGAAGCCAGTTGATTGTTTTTGTACAAGCAACAAGGGGAAACACCATGGATCGGAAAGACCGCAGCATCTTTGTATCTGTATTGCTGCTCACTCTTGCGGGGTTGTTGATCGCAAAGTTCGTTGCCAACGATGATCCGGCCACACCAACCTTATCCGGCGAAGCAACATCGGCCGCAGGCAGCGCAACGTCACCCGCCAATGCGCCTGTAACACTTGAGCGAAACAAGAATCGCCCCGCGCACGCCCACAAGGGCGAACTAAACGCAGCGCAAGTGGCGATTGCCGGGCAGGCAAAGATCACTACGGCAAACCCGGATCGCAGCAGCACAAACGCCAACACCACCCCTGAGAACAACTCCTCCGCTGCATCTGCCTCACACCAGCCGACCGCAGCAATTACAAAACTGACCCCGCTGGAACCGCGTGCCGACCCTTACGCATTGGTCGCGAACAGCGGCAGCGTCAATGTGCGTTTCAGTGTCAGGACGATAGGCGGCTCTGACCAGACGGCAGCGGTCTTTCTGCGCCAAAGCGGCATGCAGGAAGGCATCGCCCTGAATGATCTGGGCATGGCGGGCGACCTTGTTGCCGGAGATCGCATTTACGGCGCAAACATCGTGATGGACACTGCCAGGCTGGAGCCGGATGCTTGCCTGAGCTATGAAGCGTTTATCAGCGACGGGGAAAGCGATGCCGTTTCATCGCCGTTGCGCTTGTGCGTGAGCAGCCTGCCGGTGCGAACGGCGGCATCGAACACAGATAATCCGGTTGTGTTTTCCGACGGCTCAAAAGCCGTTGCGGATGAGATTCTGATCACCGCCCAACCCGGTACCAAGAACGCCGAGATGCAGACGCTCGCCGCCAGCATCAATGCCACCATCGTCGGCAGTATTCCACCGCTGAATTTGTACCAATTGAAACTCCCCACCCCCGCCACCGAAGCGCAACTGACCGCACTGGTCACGCAACTGAATGGTCGGCCTGAAGTGAAAGGTGCTTCGATCAACGCGATAGGGGAAGCCGCTGCCGCGCCAAACGATCCGGAATATGTGAACCAACACGGACTGCAACTCGTCCGTGCGCAGGACGTGTGGGATATCGGCGCGACAGGTAATGGGGAAATCGTCACCGTGCTGGATACGGGCATTGACCGCACGCATCCCGATTTCGGGACAGCGGGTAACTGCCAACTTGCGGAGAACGATTGTGGCTCAGCGAATACCGATGCTGCGATTGGCACTACCCCAGCAGGGCACGGCACGCAAGTCGCAGGTGTGATTGCAGCCAAGACCAACAATTCCTTGGGTGTGGCAGGCATCGCACCCAGCAGCAAAATACATTCAATTAGGCTCACAAACTATACCAACGCAGGGCAGATACAAGGCTTCGCCGATGCCGCAGCCTATGGCGCAGCTTCCGTAATCAACGCCAGCTTTAATCTTGTTGATGTATTTACAACGATGGATACTTTGTGTGCCGCCATAGAATCGGCGGTGATGAGCGAAGGCGTACCAATCGCTATCGTGGTCAATGCTGCAGGCAATCAAAATATTAACGGCGCCTCTTACCCCAGTCGTTGCAATGATTTGAATGCCGGGCTTATCCACAAAGAGATGCTGATTACAGTATCAAATAGTGCGTCAATAATTCATCCAAATTGCGGTTCCGCTAACGTTGATCAACGCTGTGCCGCTGCCAGCCCTGCTGACCCTGCTTTTCTTGGCAGTAATTATGGAGCATGGGTGGATATTGCTGCACCCGGCTCAATGATACGCACGACCTCAATAGGTAACACGTATGCTAGCCCCACGGGCACATCATTCTCATCCCCCATGGTCGCAGGCGCAGCCGCCATCCTCAAATCCTGCGGCGTGCCACTTGAACAAATCGAATCGACCCTGAAAAATAGCGCGAATGTAATGGTTCCATATCCTTTGTCTGGAGCGAACCCAGCAGGTACTACTCCACGCCTAGACATCTACCGCGCCCTGCAATACGTGAATCATGATCCCTCTGCCGTATTGCTTTCCAACAACAGCATCAACGACGGCACCAACACCACAGGTGGCGTGGAAGTCGGCACCCTGACACGCACCGATGCCGACACTTGCGACAAGCATACCTACACCATCACTGGTGGCGCCGATGCTGCCAAGTTCAGCATTGGCGGTGCCGCTTCCGACAGACTGATGCTGACTGACGGGGTGCTGAACTATGCAAACAAGTCCAGCTATGCAGTTGTTGTTCGCGTAACGGATTTTTTCGGTAAGACTTACGATCAGTCGTTGACAGTAAACGTGGCGACCGTGAACCACGCGCCGACCATTTCCAGCCAGACCTTCCGTATCAACGAGGGCAGTGCCAATAGCACGGCTGTAGGAACAGTGCTTGCCAGTGACCCCGATAGCGGCAATGTGTTGAGCTATAGCCTTGCTGTTGCGGGCAATACGAACAATGCATTCAGCCTCAACCCAACCACGGGCGTGCTCAGCGTCAATAACTCTGCGGCACTGGTTTATGCAACCAACCCGACTTTCAACCTGACCGTGACGGTGACCGATGGCGGCGGGTTGAGCGCTACCGCCACCGTGACGGTAAACGTAAACAAGGCACCGACCATCTCCAATCAAACCTTCAGCGTCAACGAAGGCACTGCCAACGGCACGGCTGTCGGCGCGGTGGTTGCCAGCGATGCGGGCGATACGTTGAGTTACAGCATCACTGCGGGCAACACCAGCGGGGCTTTCAGTATCAATTCGTCCACGGGGGTGATAAGCGTGAGCAACAGTGCTGCGTTGGTTTACGCAACCAACCCGTCTTTCAGCCTGACCGTGCGGGTGACTGATGGCGGAAACTTGACAGCGTCCGCCACGGTAACGGTGACGGTGAACGCACCGGGTGCGCCTGCGAACAACGCGCCGGTTATCGCCAATCAATCCTTTTCCGTTAACGATGGCAGTGCCAACGGCACGGTGGTCGGGTCGGTCGTCGCCAGCGATCCGGATGCGGGCGACACGTTGAGCTACAGCATCACCGGCGGGAACACTGACGGTGCTTTCAGCATCAACGCCGGCACGGGTGTGCTTAGCGTCAGCAGCAGTGCAGCGGTGAGCTATGCAAGCAATCCGACTTTCGGGCTGAGTGTGCGGGTGGCTGATAACGGCGGGCTGTCCACAACCGCCACTGTGACGGTGAGTGTGAATGCACCTGATGCAGTAACACCACCAGCTCCGCCCCCTCCTTCATCCGGGGGCGGCGGTGGGTGTTCGGTGATGCCTGTTGGGGGGAATCCGGATGCTTCTTTGATTTTGGCTGTGCTGGTTATGTTGGGTTATGGGGTGCGGCGGCGGAAAAGCCGGGGGAGCGTTGCGCTCCCTTGCAACGCAAGGCGTACCCACCCTGTCAGGCGTTGACTGTCATGGGTATTGCAGTGATTGATGCAGAACAGAATAGACGATGACGCGAGTTGAGCGGATTCGATAAACAATGGTGTAGGGATATTTGGATAAGGGCAATTCTCTTGCCCCCGGCACTCTCCCGGGCCTACCGAGTTCGGGGAAAGATTCCAGTTTTTCCGCTGTAGTGAGAATGGCTTTAACTACCTGCGGGCAGCTTTCGGGTTGTCTTGGGCGATGAACGCTTCTGCCGCCGCAATGTGATGAAAAGCACGCGCGGTAAACTCAATCCGCTTTTTTGCGCTCATTTCTCGCTTTGTCGAGTTGCTCCCAGAATTCCCGTTTGCCATAAACGCGCCCGGCTTTCTCATCAGCCATTCCGGCGGCAACCTGCTTGGCAAACCATTCTTCGTAATCCAGCTTTTCGGTGATCGCCTGAGTGATGATCGACTGTGGGGTGTGCCGTGAATTTTCAGAAATCTTTTCGAGGCGTTTGATCAGTCTCTGCGGTAAAGTGATGGGGTGATTCATGATTCTCCTCCGCTACGGGAACTGCATGCCGCCGATTTTACGCCAATGTGCAGGGACGGCAAAACAGCACGGGCAAACCATGAAAGCTCGCCAAGCCCGGTGTCACCTCATCTCCTTGTCCGCGCTCTGATATCTATGCAAAAGCCCAATCTGAAGCTGATCGCCGCAATAATCGCGCCGCTGCTGGTCTGGCCGTTCGTTCCGCCTTGGGATGGTATGTATCTCAAAGACGGGGATATTCGCGTGCTCGCGCTGTTCCTGTTGTTGCCGGTGGTTGAGGAGGTGGTGTTTCGCGGGTTTCTGCAAGGGGGGCTATTGCGGCTGGGTGCTTTCAAAAAGGAACGGCTCGGCATCAGCGGCGCGAATCTGACGACCAGTGTGGTTTTTGCGCTGGCCCATCTGTGGCAGCACCCTGCCCTGCTTTTCCCCGGATATTTCACGGTATCGCTGGTACTGGGGTATTTTCGGGAACGGTATGGAGGGGTGCTGGTGCCTATTCTGTTGCACAGTTATTACAACTTGGGGCTATTGGCGTTTGCCGGTTAACCCGCCTTGCTTACGGCAAGTCAGCATCTTTTTCTGCTTCACTTGAATAGAGACAACCCAAACCCCTCCCAGCCTCCCCTTGCACCCGCAAGGAGTACGCCGGTGGGTACCCCGCTGCAAAGCAGCGCCCCAACCGCAGTCAGGGGAGGAGCGAATGGCCCTCCCCCTGAGAAGGGGGAGTTGGAGGGGGGTTGAACTTTATACATCTCCAAGCCTATCGAAGCCGC
>JAUSBC010000085.1 GCA_030652215.1 Sideroxyarcus sp. | reverse complement strand
GTGGCTGACATGCCGCGCTTGAGGATGACAGGCTTGTTGACCTTGCCCACTGCCTTGAGCAGGTCGAAGTTCTGCATGTTGCGCGTGCCGATCTGGATCGCGTCGACATCGTATTCCATGAAGGTGTCCAACTGGCGCGCGTCCATCAGTTCGGTGACGATGGGCAGTTTGTACTTTTCCGCAGCCTTGCGGAACATGACCAGACCTTCTTCGCCGTGCCCCTGGAAAGCATAGGGGCTGGTGCGCGGCTTGAACGCGCCACCGCGCATCAGACGGCAACCGGCTTCGTGCGTGAACTTCGCCGCCAGGTCCATCTGATCCTGCGTCTCCACCGAGCAGGGGCCGCCGATGATCTGGATCTGGTTGCCGCCCAGCGGGATGCCGCCGATCTCGACGATGGTGTTCTGCTTGTGCGACTCGCGCGACACGATCTTGTATTGCTTGGCGATATGCATCGCCGATTCCACGCCCGGCAGCGAGGAGAACATCTCTGCTTCGAGCTTGCGCTCGTCGCCGATGGCGCCGATGACGGTGCGCTCAACTCCGCGCGAAATGTTGGCTTTGAGACCGGCTGCTTCGATTTTTTTTACCACGGCGGCAACTTGTGCGTCGGTGATTTCACTACCCATTACGATGATCATTTGCTTTCTCCATTAACTTGCTGATTGATACATTTTTCCAACGCAGATAAAAACTTCGCATTTTCGCTTTCCAGACCGATGCTCACGCGCAACCAGTCCGGCATATCGTAGTTTGCAATCGGGCGTACGATCAGGCCCAGTTCGAGTAAGCGTCGGTACATCGCCGTGGCGTTGCCGATGCGGAACGCCACGAAGTTGCCGAACGACGGGATGTATTCCAGTCCCAGCCTGGTCAGGCCCTCGGTGATTTGCAGCATGCCGCGCCGATTCAACTCGAACGTCCTTTTGACGAAAGATATGTCGCGCAAGGCAGCCACCGCCGCCGCTTGCGCGATGCTGTTCACATTGAACGGCTGGCGCACGCGATTCATCATGTCCGTCACTTGCTCGTGCGCCAAAGCATAGCCGACGCGCAATCCGGCCAGGCCGTAAGCCTTGGAGAAGGTGCGCGAGATAATGAGATTGGGGAATTCCTTGAGCCAGCTCACGCTGTCGTAGCGTTTTTCTTCCGGCAGGTACTCGTTATACGCCTCGTCCAGCACCACCAGTATCTCGGGCGGCAAGCCGCGCAGGAAGGCCTGCAACTCGTCGGGCCCCAGGAAAGTGCCGGTGGGATTGTTCGGATTGGCGATGAACACGATCTTCACCTTGTTGTCTCTGGCCGCGTTCAGCATCGCGGGCAGATCGTGTCCGTAACCCGGGGCAGCAGGTACGCTGATGCCCGTCGCACCCACCGCCTGCGTGGCCAGTGCATACACCGCAAAGGCATGCGCCGAATACACGACCTTGTCGCCGGGTGTAAGAAAGGCGCGCGCGGCCAGTTCCAGCAGATCGTTGCTGCCGTTGCCCAGCGTTACGTTGGCATGCGTCACGCCGTAGCGCTTCACCAGCGCGTCTTTCAGTTCGAAACCGTTGCCGTCCGGATACAGCGCGATGGTCTTGATCGCTTCCTGCATGGCGGCCATAGCAGCCGGGCTCGCACCCAGCGGGTTCTCGTTCGAAGCCAGCTTGATGATGCCGGTGATGCCGAGTTCACGCTCCAGCTCGGAGATCGGTTTCCCCGGCTGGTACGGCGCAATGGCGCGAATATAGGATGGTGCTAAATCACAGTAATTCATTTGATACCTTGCTAATTGAAACGGTTAGACGGCAACCGGGTAGGAACCCAGCACCTTGACGAAAGCGGCGATCTGCTTGAGCTGTGCCAATGCGGTCGCGACTTTGGCATCGGTTTGATGGCCCTCGATGTCGACATAGAACACGTACTCCCACAGACCGGTACGCGACGGACGCGATTCCATCTTGGTCATGGAAACGCCGTTGTTCGCAAACGGGGTCAGCAGATCGTGCATCGCGCCCGGACGGTTGGGGGCAGACATCGCCAGCGAAGTCTTGTCCTTGCCGGACGGTGCCACATCCTGCTTGCCGATGACGAGGAAGCGCGTGGTGTTGCGCGCGTCGTCCTCGATGTTGGGCACCAGTACTTTCAACTTAAAGTGTTCCGCTGCCCGCTCTCCGGCAACTGCTGCCGAAAAGGAATCTTCCGCCGCCAGGCGCGCCGCATCGGCATTGCTGGATGCGGTGATACGCTCGGCATGCGGCAGGTGCGCATTCAGCCAACCCTGGGTTTGCCCGAACGATTGCGGGTGTGAATAGACCTTGCGAATAAGTGACAAGTCATTTTCATTTGAAATCAGGCACTGGTGCACCTGCAACAACACTTCCCCGCAAATCATGAGATTACTGCTCAGCAGCAGGTCCAGCGTGCGTCCTATCGCGCCTTCGGTGGAATTCTCCACCGGCACCAGACCGTAGTTCGCCGCACCGCTTTCTACGGCACCGAACACACCGTCGATGGAATCCGCAGGCATGCCTTCCGTCGCCTGTCCGAAACGCTGGAACGCGGCAGCCTCGCTGAATGTCCCGTGCGGCCCAAGATAGGCCACGCGCAACGGCGCTTCCAACGCGCGACACTGCGACATGACCTCGGTGAACAACTGCGTCACTGCCTGGTTCGACAACGGCCCCGTGTTCGCCTGCACCATGCGCTGCAGCACCTGTGCTTCGCGCTCGGGGCGCAGCACCGCACCGTTACCTTTGACGCGACCGATCTGCTGCGCATAGCCCGCGCGCTGGTTGAACAGCTTGAGCAGTTCGTCGTCCACGCGGTCAATCTTTTCCCGGAATTTCTTCAACTCTTCACTCATACGTCCGCCTCCAACGGCAATGCCCGCACCACCAGCACGCCGGGAATGGCGGCGATTTGCGCTATCACGGCGTCCGGCAACGCACTGTCGGTATCCACCAGTGTGTATGCCATTTCGCCGCGCGATTTATTGGTCATGTTATGTATATTGATACCCGCTTTCGCCAGCGCCGTGGATATCTGCCCCAGCATGTTCGGCACGTTGGCGTTGGCTATGGCCACACGGAACGACGACTCGCGCGCCATCGAAACGTTCGGAAAATTCACCGTGTTGGCGATATTGCCGTGTTCCAGATAATCGCGCAGTTGCTCCACCACCATCGCCGCGCAGTTCTCTTCCGCCTCTTCGGTGGATGCACCCAAATGCGGCAACGCGATGATCCCGTCGTGCGACAGCGCCCTGTTGCTCGGAAAATCGCATACATAGCAGCGCAGATGCTTGCGCTCCAAACCGGCAATGACTGCATCCTCATTCACGATGGCGTCGCGCGAGAAGTTCAACAGCACCGCGCCCTGCTTCATCGCGGCCACACGCTGTGCATCGATCAGGTCGCGCGTCTCATCCACCAGCGGCACATGCAGCGTAACGAAATCGCTGAGCTTGAGCAGTTCTTCGATGCCGGATGCCTTCTTCACCTGTGAAGACAGGCTCCATGCCGCGTCCACCGTGATATTCGGATCGTAACCGATCACTTTCATGCCCAAGCCGATGGCCGCATTCGCAACCAGCCTGCCTACCGCGCCCAGCCCGACTATACCCACCGTCCGGCCGAGCAATTCGGTCCCGGCGTAATCCTTTTTTCCGTCCTCGACCAGCTTGTGCATGGTCGCATCGTCACCCTTCAGCCCGGCCGTAAAACACAACGCCGGAACAATATTGCGCGATGCCAGCAGCATGCCGGCGATAACCAGTTCCTTTACCGCATTCGCGTTCGCCCCCGGCGCGATAAACACCGGAATGCCGCGCTCGCTCATCTTCTTGACCGGCACATTGTTCGTGCCCGCTCCGGCACGCGCAATCGCCAGCACGCTGGACGGAACCTCCATCTCCAGCATGTTGTACGACCGCACCAGAATCGCATCAGGATGCGCCACTTGGTCGCCCACCTGATAACGATGCGCCGGCAGGCGCTTGAGGCCGGCCGGCGATATCGTGTTCAGCGTGAGAACCCGGTAAACCTTAGCCATGCTTGCCGGCGAATTCGTGCATGAAGTTCGCCAGCGCCTGTACGCCCTCCAGGGGCATCGCGTTGTAAATCGAAGCACGCATGCCGCCCACTGAACGGTGCCCCTTCAATTGCAGCAAGCCGCGCGCATCGGCCTGCTTCAAGAAGTCGCCGTCCAGATTCGAATCCTTCAACGTGAATGGCACGTTCATGCGCGAGCGGTCGGCCTTGTTCACCGGGCAATGGTAGAAACCGTTGCTGGCGTCGATGGTCGCATACAGCAATTCCGCCTTGGCAATGTTGGCGCGCTCCATGGCGCCGATGCCGCCGTTCTTCTTCAGCCACTGGAACACCAGCCCGGCCATGTAGATGGCGAAAGTGGGCGGCGTGTTGTACATGGAGTCGCCGTCGGCATGAATCTTGTAATCCAGCATGGTCGGCAGACGCGGATCGGCATGGCCGATCAAGTCGTCGCGCACGATCACCAGCGTCAAACCGGCCGGACCGATGTTTTTCTGCGCGCCCGCGTAGATCAGGCCGAACTTCCAGACATCCATGGGACGCGACAGGATATTGGAAGACATGTCCGCCACCAGCGGCACGGTGCCCGTGTTGGGTATCCAGTTGAATTCCACGCCGCCTATGGTTTCGTTCGGGCAGTAGTGCACGTAGGCTGCGTCCTTGTCCAGTTTCCAATTCTTGAAATCCGGTACATAGGTGAAGCTCTTGTCGGCGCTGCTGGCAACCTCGTTTACATGGATGAACTTGCCGGCCTCGGCCATGGCCTTTTTCGACCATTCGCCGGTATTCACGTAATCGGCAGCAAGCTTGCCGCGCATCAGGTTCAGCGGAATCATCGAGAACTGCAGGTGCGCCCCGCCCTGCAGGAACAGCACCTTGTAATTCTTGGGAATGCCCATCAACTCGCGCAGGTCGGTTTCGGCCTGGGCGTGGATGCTCATGTATTCCTTGCCGCGATGCGACATTTCCATCACCGACATGCCGCTGCCGTGCCAGTCGGACAACTCCGACTGCGCCTGCTGCAACACTTCTTTCGGCAACACTGCCGGCCCCGCGCTGAAGTTGTAGATGGTCATACCGCTCTCTCCTTAATCAAATCCGGGGAAGGGTAAAGGGAGAAAGGGGAAGGGAAAAACCGATGCGGTGTGCCGCCCCAGCCTTTCCCCTTCACCCTTCCCTCTTCCCCCTTCTCAAATATTTACTGCCCCTCTGCCTCTTCTTCCGTTTCGGCAATGCGACTCAAACCGGCCAACTTCTCGCCCTCGCCCAGATTGATCAGCGTCACGCCCTGTGTGGCGCGGCTCATCTCGCGGATTTCGTTGACGCGGGTGCGAATCAACACGCCGTTGGTGCCGATCAGCATGATCTCGTCTTCCGGCTTGACCAGCGTGGCCGCCACCACCTTGCCGTTACGCTCGGTAGTCTGGATCGCGATCATGCCCTGCGTGCCGCGACCGTGACGGGTGTATTCGGCAATCGGCGTGCGTTTGCCGAAGCCGCTCTCGGTCGCGGTCAGTACCGTTTGCTGCTCGTCTTCCGCCACCAGCAGCGCAATCACTTTGCCGCCCTTGGCCAGGTTCATGCCGCGCACACCGCGCGTCACGCGTCCCATCGAACGCACGTCATCCTCGTCGAAACGCACCGCCCTGCCCTCGTCAGAGAACAGCATCACATCGTGCTTGCCGTCGGTGATCGCCACGCCGATAAGGAAGTCACCCTCGTCCAGGTTGATGGCGATGATGCCTGCCTTGCGCGGATTGGCGAAGTCGGACAGCGGCGTCTTCTTCACCGTGCCGTCGCTGGTGGCAAAGAAGATGAACTGATCCTCGGAGAACTGCTTCACCGGCAGGATGGCATTGATTTTTTCGCCCGTTTCCAGCGGCAACAGGTTGACGATGGGCTTGCCGCGGCTGATGCGCGTGCCCTGCGGCACGTCATAGACCTTGAGCCAGTAAACGCGGCCGCGGTTGGAGAAGCACAGGATGTAATCGTGCGTATTGGCGATGAACAGGTTGTCGACGAAGTCGTCTTCCTTGGTCGCCGTCGCCTGCTTGCCACGTCCGCCGCGTTTCTGCGCGCGGTACTCGTCCAGCTTCTGCGCCTTCATGTAGCCGCCGTGCGACATGGTGACCACCACGTCTTCCGGCGCAATCAGGTCTTCCATGCTCATGTCTTGCGTGTGCGTGATGATCTCGCTGCGGCGCTTGTCGCCGAACTGCGAGCGGATGGTGATCAGCTCGTCGCCGATGATCTGCGTCACGCGGGCGGGCTTGGCCAGGATATCGAGCAGGTCGGTAATCTAGTCCATCACCTCGCGGTATTCGCCGACGATCTTGTCCTGCTCCAACCCGGTCAGGCGCTGCAAACGCAGTTCCAGAATCGCCTGGGCCTGCGCATCCGACATGAAGTAGCCGCGCTCGCTGCCCTTGCCCACCAATCCAAATTCGGGCGCGAGCCCCTCGGGACGCGATGCGTCGCTGACGCGGCTCAACAAATCTTCCACCAGCGACGAACGCCAGGAACGCGCCATCAGCGACCGCTTGGCGTCCGGCGGCGTCGGTGCGGCCTTGATCAGCGCGATGATCTCGTCCACGTTGGACAGCGCGACCGCCAGACCTTCCAGGATATGGCCGCGTTCGCGCGCCTTGCGCAGTTCGAATATGGTGCGGCGCGTCACGACTTCACGGCGATGACGCAGGAAGGCCTCAATGACCTGCTTCAGATTGAGCAGTTTGGGCTGGCCGTCGATGATCGCGACCATGTTGATGCCGAAGCTGTCCTGCATCGGCGTGTCTTTGTAGAGCTGATTCAGGATCACTTCGGCATTCTCGCCGCGCTTCAGCTCGATCACCGCGCGCATGCCGGACTTGTCCGACTCGTCGCGGATCTCGGAGATGCCCTCGATGCGCTTCTCGCGCACCATCTCGCCGATGCGCATCAGCAGGGTAGCCTTGTTCACCTGATACGGCAGCTCGTCGATGATGATGGCCTGACGGTCACCCTTGCCGATGTCTTCGAAGTGGGTGCGCGCGCGCATCACCACGCGGCCACGGCCGGTGCGGTAGCCTTCTTTCACGCCGGCCAGACCGTAAATGAAACCGGCGGTCGGGAAGTCGGGCGCTGGCACCAGTTCAATCAACTGCTCAATATCCATTTCCGGGCTCTTCAGCAGCGCCAGACAAGCATCCACCACTTCAGTCATGTTGTGCGGCGGGATGTTGGTCGCCATGCCCACGGCAATACCGGAGGAACCGTTCACCAGCAGGTTGGGGAAGCGCGCCGGGAACACCAGCGGCTCGTGCTCGGAACCGTCGTAGTTCGGCCCGAAATCGACTGTCTCTTTATCCAGATCGGCCAGCAGTTCATGCGCGATCTTGGCCATGCGGATTTCCGTGTAACGCATCGCCGCCGCGTTGTCGCCGTCCACCGAACCGAAGTTACCCTGGCCGTCCACCAGCGTGTAGCGCAGCGAGAAGTCCTGCGCCATACGCACGATGGTGTCGTACACCGCCGTGTCGCCGTGCGGGTGGTACTTACCGATTACGTCGCCGACGATACGCGCCGATTTCTTGTAGGCCTTGTTCCAGTCGTTGGACAGTTCGTGCATCGCAAACAACACGCGCCGGTGCACGGGCTTCAGACCGTCGCGCACATCGGGCAACGCACGGCCCACGATCACACTCATCGCGTAGTCCAGATAGGACTTGCGCATCTCTTCTTCAAGGCTTACCGGCAGGGTTTCTTTGGCGAATTGTTGTTCCATGTGCGACCTATAAATGAGCCTGTTAACGAAGGCTATGGGGCATTAAAACGAAGTCCGCATTCTAGCACAGCCCCCCACCCCCCCGACTACCCGCCATACTCCCCGCTTTGTTTGGCTATTGGCGGGGAGTTTTGTTAAAGTCCTCACCCTGTCAATAGAGGTAAACACCATGTCCAACGCCGACCCCGTCGAACTGGAGAAATTCTCCCAACTCGCCCACAAATGGTGGGACAAGAACAGCGAATTCAAGCCGCTGCATGAAATCAACCCCTTGCGCCTGGGTTACATCGACCGCATTGCGTCGCTTGCCGGCAAGACCGTGCTGGACGTGGGCTGCGGCGGGGGCATTTTGTCGGAGAGCCTGGCGGCTTGCGGGGCGACGGTAACGGGCATCGACCTCGCCGACAAGTCGCTGCAGGTAGCCAAATTGCACCTGCTGGAAAGCGGGATGAAGGTCGAATACCGCAAGGTGGCAGTGGAAGAACTGGCTGCCGAACGCCCCGCGCATTACGACGTGGTGTCCTGCATGGAGATGCTGGAGCATGTGCCCGATCCCGCCGCCGTGGTGACCGCCTGCTCGCAACTGGTGAAGCCGGGCGGCCATGTGTTCTTCTCCACGCTCAACCGCAATCCCAAGTCTTACCTGTTCGCCATCCTCGGCGCGGAATACGTGCTGAATCTGCTGCCGCGCGGCACGCACGACTATGCCAAGTTCATCAAGCCTTCCGAGCTCGCGCAATGGTGCCGCAATGCCGACCTGAATGTGACGGACGTCACCGGCATGAGCTACAACCCCATAAACAAGAGCTATTCGCTCGGCCGCGACACCAGCGTCAACTTCATGGTTGCCTGCCAACGTGGTTGAAGCCGTCCTCTTCGATCTCGACGGCACTTTTGCCGATACCGCCCCCGATCTGGGCGCGGCGCTCAACCATGTACGCGCGCTGTACGACTTGCCGCCGCTGCCCCTCGCCACCCTGCGCCCCCAGGCTTCGCACGGATCGCGCGGTTTGCTCAAGCTGGGCTTGGGCGTCGAGCCCGACGCGCCGGATTACGACAAGATGCGCGATGCATTTCTGCAGCATTATGAAGAGCACATCTGCGACCGGACCGTGCTGTTTCCCGGCATGGCAGCCTTGATTGGAGAGCTCGAACAGCACGATCTGCCCTGGGGCATCGTCACCAACAAACCGCACCGCTACACCGTGCCGCTCATGGAAAAGCTCGGCTATGCCAAGCGCGCAGCCTGCCTGGTGAGCGGCGACACTTGCGAACACTCCAAACCGCACCCGATGCCGATGCTGCATGCTTCAAGGCTGATCGGCATCTCACCCCAGCAATGCCTCTATCTGGGCGACGACCTGCGCGATATGGAGGCCGCACAGGCGGCAGAGATGACGGGCATCATCGCGGCTTACGGCTATATCGACCCCGCAGCCGATCTCGGCTCCTGGCCATCTTCGGGCCGCATTGCCACGCCCCTCGCTTTACTGCGTTACATACAGGGTTAATCGGCGTTATCATGCCTCCATAACGAAAAAGCTGGGCGGAGGAGCATGAACGAAGGACGCAAAGGGGACGACACCCCCACCATTCCGACACAAGACAGTATCCAGGAGATATTGCACAAGGTCATCATCGCCCACCAACAGGCGCTGGCCCTGCTGCAACAGACCGAGACTGCCTATGGCCGTCTGGTTCCCCACCAGTTGCTCAATTTGCTCGAAGCCAAAAGCATCGTCGACGTAAAACTCGGCGACCAGGTCGAACGCAAGATGACCATCATGTTCTCGGACATCCGCGATTTCACCCCGCTTTCCGAATCCATGACCCCGGCGGAAAACTTCGAGTTCATCAACTCCTACCTGAGCCAGATGGAGCCGGTCATCAGCCGCCACCACGGCATCATCGACAAATACATCGGCGACGCCATCATGGCGCTGTTCGAAGCGGGCGCAGACGAAGCGGTGCGCGGCGCCATTGCCATGCTGGAGCGCCTCGGCTATTACAACGCGGGACGCGAACGCGCGGGTTATGCACCTATCCAGATCGGCATCGGACTGAACACCGGTGTGGTCATGATCGGCACCGTGGGCGGCATCAACCGCATGGACAGCACAGTGATCGGCGATGCCGTGAACCTGACGGCACGCCTCGAAGAAGCCACCAAGACCTATCACTCGCCGCTCATCATCAGCCAGAACACCCTGTACGACCTGGCCGATCCGGACAAATACGACATCCGCTTCCTGGACCGCATCCGCGTCAAAGGCAAGTCACAGCCGCTCTCCATTTACGAAGTCTTCGACAACAACCCCGAAGAATTGCGCAACAGCAAACGCGCCAGTCTGGCGGCATTCGAGAAAGCTGTTGCCTACTACCACCTGAAAGACATCCCCAAAGCCATCCCGCTCCTCAAACAGTGCATCGACATTGCTCCGGACGACATCCCCGCCTTCATCTATCTGGAGCGCTGCTACGAATACCAGGCCAACGGCCAGCATCTGGGCACGGGCGAACTGCAGGCGGCACTGGTCTGGAAAGAAGAACAACACACAGGCATAGCCGAAATCGACACCGCCCACCGCGCATTGATGGAACATATCAACAGCCTCACCGCCCATGTCGACCAGGATGAATGCAGCGATTTCGCCGAGATATTCCCCTTCCTCGCCCGGCACGCCAGCAACCTCTTCCCCGCCGAAGAAAAACTGATGCGCGAGCAGAATTACCCCTTCTCCGAAGGCCATGCCCTGGAGCACCAACGCTTCATCGAACACTTCACTCGGCTGGAAAACCAGTCAAAAAACAGCGGGGAAGACCCGCGTCTCCTGGCTTTCCGCACCGCGCTGTTGCTGCTCGACTGGTTCGCCTCGCACGCCACCAAGGCCGACCGCCACTTCGCCCGATTCATGCTCAGCAAGAAGAAGTAAAACTGCTACAATGAAACCTGCAAGTAGCACAACGAACCGGGGGCGACCTGGCTTCGACGTGGGCTACAAAGCAGCGTAGGGCATACCGAGGACCCGCCACCTCGTAAATCAGCTGGAAAACCAATAGTCGCAAACGACGAAAAGTACGCTCTAGCCGCTTAACCGGTTAGATCCCACACCCTGCTGTCCGTGGAGGGGCTCAAGGCAGTAATGCC
>JAUSBC010000073.1 GCA_030652215.1 Sideroxyarcus sp. | reverse complement strand
GGTTCTCGACAAGGTGGCGATGGTGTTCGGCCAGATGAACGAGCCTCCCGGCAACCGTCTGCGCGTCGCGCTGACCGGCCTCACCATGGCCGAGAAGTTCCGCGACGAAGGCAAGGACATCCTGCTCTTCATCGACAACATTTATCGCTTTACGCTGGCTGGTACCGAAGTATCCGCACTGCTTGGCCGTATGCCTTCCGCTGTGGGCTATCAGCCGACACTGGCTGAAGAAATGGGCCGTCTGCAAGAGCGTATTACCTCGACCAAGGTTGGCTCGATCACTTCCATCCAGGCCGTTTACGTTCCTGCGGATGACTTGACCGACCCGTCTCCTGCGACCACCTTCTTGCACCTGGACTCCACCGTTGTGTTGAGCCGCGACATCGCTTCGCTGGGTATCTACCCCGCTGTTGATCCGCTGGACTCCACTTCCCGCCAGCTCGACCCGTTGGTCGTGGGCGAAGAGCACTACAGCGTGGCCCGCAGCGTGCAGCAAACTCTGCAGCGCTACAAGGAATTGCGCGACATTATCGCGATTCTGGGTATGGACGAACTGGCACCGGAAGACAAACTGGCCGTGGCCCGTGCGCGCAAGATCCAGCGCTTCCTGTCGCAACCGTTCCACGTTGCCGAAGTGTTCACCGGCAGCCCCGGCAAGTACGTAACCCTGAAAGACACCATCAAGGGCTTCAAGGGCATCGTCAACGGCGAATACGATCACCTGCCGGAACAAGCGTTCTACATGGTGGGCGGCATTGAAGAAGCGGTCGAAAAAGCCAAGACGCTGCAATAACAATTAGGAGCCGATTATGGCAATGACCGTACATGTGGACGTGGTAAGCGCGGAGGAGCAGATTTTCTCCGGCCTCGCCGAAATCGTCATCGTTCCGGGTGAAATGGGCGAACTGGGTATCTACCCGCGCCACGTTGCACTGCTGACGCGCATCAAACCGGGCGCCGTGCGTATCAAACGCCCGGACCAGGAAGAGGAAGAGTTGATCTACGTTTCCGGCGGCATGCTGGAAGAGCAGCCCAACGTAGTAACCATCCTGGCCGACACCGCGATCCGCGGTGCCGATCTGGACGAAGCGCGCGCGCTGGAAGCCAAGCAGGCAGCGGAAGAAGCGATGAAAAACCGCACTTCCGATATCGACTACGCGCAAGCGCAAGCCGAACTGGCGGAAGCCATCGCCCAACTGCGTGCGATTCAACAGGTTCGCAAGCACACGCATTAAACCCGGCAGCAAACGCAGCACAACAAAAAAGCAGCTTCGGCTGCTTTTTTGTTGTGCGCAAATAAACTGCGGGACGGTCCTGCCGGTTAAGGTGAACCGACCCGAAGCCCTGTGCGTCAGTGCTGCGCCTGATGGTGACTCATCAAACGGTCGATGTAGGCAATGGACACGGCAGAAACGATGAACGCCATGTGGATGAGCGTCTGCCACAGCAGGGTCTTCTCGTCCATGTTGTGTGCATTGATGAACGATTTCAAAAGGTGGATGGATGAGATGCCGATGATGGCAGTCGCCAGTTTCACTTTCAGCACATTGGCATTCACGTGAGACAACCATTCCGGCTCGTCGGGGTGGCCTTCGAGATTGAGGCGCGAAACGAAAGTCTCGTAGCCGCCGACGATGACCATGATCAGCAGGTTGGAAATCATCACCACGTCGATCAGACCGAGCACGATCAGCATGATCTTTTCCTCGGTGAGCGTCATGGTACCCATGACCAAATGTTCCAGTTCGACCATGAAGTGCACGACATAAACGCACTGCGCGACGATCAAGCCGAGATAAAGGGGAACCTGCAGCCAGCGGCTGCCGAAAAGAACAGTGGAAAGAACCTGGCCGCGTCGCGCGGTGGTCGTAACGGGAGTTTGCGATGTCATTAGGTTTACCGTGAAATTGTGTTCGAAAAAGCGCCGAATTTTAACGGATTGTCGGCAGTTGCGCAGTAAGCAAAACCGCAATTAGCAGGCATCCGGTGCGGGGCGACAGTTGTGTGGCGAGATTGTCGGGATTGATGAGACCTTTGGACAAGTGAGGCGACGGGCCGGTATCGGCTATAATCCGCCATCTTCAGAAAGCCGAACATGAGCCCGTTGAATATCGTCATCCTCGCTGCCGGCAAAGGCACGCGCATGTATTCCGACAAACCCAAGGTGTTGCACGCACTGGCCGGCAAACCGCTGGTACAGCATGTGCTGGATTGCGCGACCTCGCTGCAACCGCAGCAGGTGTGCGTGGTGTACGGCCACGGCGGCGAAGTCGTGCCGCAGGCCATGCAGCAATATGGCGCCAAATTCGTGATTCAGGAACCGCAACTCGGCACCGGGCACGCGGTGCAACAAGCGATGCCGCATCTGGCAGACGGCAGCAAGACCATGGTGCTGTATGGCGACGTGCCGCTGATACAGCACAGCACATTGCACCAGATGCAGCAGGCGGGCGAAGGCCTGGTGTTGCTCACCGTCAACCTCGACAATCCCACCGGATATGGCCGCATTGTGCGCAATGCCGAGGGCGACGTGCAATGCATCGTAGAGCAGAAAGACGCGAACGCCGCGCAGCTTGAAATCAAGGAAGTAAACACCGGCATCCTGCTGGCGCCGACCGCAAAACTGCGCGAATGGCTGGGCAAGCTGGGTAACAACAACGCGCAGGGCGAGTACTACCTCACCGACATCGTGGCCATGGCCGTGCAGCAAGGTCTGCTCGTGCGTACCGTGCAACCGGCACAGCAATGGGAAGTCGAGGGCATCAACAACAAGATGCAGCTCGCCACGCTGGAGCGGGTCTGGCAGCAGACCACGGCAAACAAATTAATGACGCAAGGCGTGACCTTGGCCGATCCGGCGCGCATCGATGTGCGCGGCAATCTGGTGTGCGGGCGCGACGTCGAGATCGACGTCGGCTGCATTTTCGAAGGTGACGTGACCTTGGGTGACCGTGTGCGTGTGGGGGCTTACAGCGTCATCCGCAAGGCAAGCATTGCCCAAGGTACACAGATCGCGCCTTACAGCCACATAGATTCCAGCGAAGTAGGTGCTAACTGCCAGATCGGGCCCTATGCCCGACTTCGTCCCGGCAGCAAGCTGCACGACGACGCCCATGTGGGTAATTTCGTCGAGATCAAGAACAGCGAAATCGGCAAGGGCAGCAAGGCCAATCACCTGAGTTATGTCGGCGACTGCACCGTGGGTGCCCGCGTGAACATCGGCGCGGGCATGATCACCTGCAACTACGACGGCGCGAACAAATTCCGCACCGTGATCGAAGACGACGCCTTCATCGGCTCGGACACGCAACTCGTCGCACCCGTCACCGTCGGCAAGGGCGCAACCATAGGCGCCGGTTCTACCATCACCAAAGATGCCCCGGCCGGCGAACTAACGCTGGCGCGCGGCAGACAAGTCACTATTCCCGGCTGGCAGCGCCCGGTAAAAAAATCGAAAGCCGCAACGTGAAATTACCGACCAGCTACCCTGCAGGGCGTGCGAATTGCTCTTCTCCCTTAACCCTTCCCCCTTCCCGAGGTTACTAAATCATGTGTGGAATTGTTGGTGCAGTCGCCAAACGCAATATCGTCTCCGTCCTCGTCAACGGCCTGTTGCGCCTGGAATACCGCGGCTACGACTCGGCCGGCCTGGTGGTCGTGCATGATGGCAAACTGGACCGCGTGCGCAGCAACGGGCGCGTCGCCGAGCTGGCGCTGAAAAGCGCCAATACCTACGGCGAACTGGGAATCGCCCATACGCGCTGGGCCACGCACGGCGTGCCGAGCGAGCGCAACGCACACCCGCATATCAGCCGCGACCTGATCGCCGTGGTGCATAACGGCATCATCGAAAACTACGAAGAGCTGCGCACCGACCTGACCGCACAGGGTTACGAATTCACCTCCGACACCGACACCGAAGTCATTGCCCACCTGATCCACAGTCACTACGCGCAAGGCAGTCTGCTGGTCGCCACCCAAATGGCACTGTCGCAACTGGTGGGCGCTTACGCCATCGGCGTGGTGGCTGCGGACAACCCGCACCAGCTCATTGCCGCACGCAAGGGCAGCCCGTTGTTGCTTGGTGTGGGAGAGAGTGAGCACTTCGTTGCATCAGACATGTCGGCCTTGCTGCAGGTCACCAAGAACGTGGTGTACCTGGAAGAGGGCGATGTGGTCGAGGTGAATCTGGCCGACTACCGCATCTTCGACGCGCAGGGCAAAGCCGTGCAGCGGCCGGTGCATGTCAGCGAGCTGAACAACGACAGCGTGGAGTTGGGCGAATACCAGCACTACATGCAGAAGGAAATCCACGAACAACCGCAGGCGCTGGCCGACACGCTGGAATCGGTGTGCAACAGCCAATCCATGGTGCCGGGCATTTTCGGGGCGGAAGCGAATACCATCTTCCCGCAGGTCGAAAGCATCCTGATCCTCGCCTGCGGCACCAGCAATCATGCCGGACAAGTTGCGCGCTACTGGCTGGAAGAGATCGCGGGTATCCCCTGCAGCGTGGAAGTGGCCAGCGAATACCGCTATCGCACCAGTGTCGCCAATCCCAAAACGCTAGTGGTCACTATCTCGCAATCCGGCGAAACGGCAGACACGCTGGCGGCGCTTAACCACGCCAAGACCACCGGGCATCCGTTCACGCTGGCGATTTGCAACGTGCCGGAAAGCGCCATCATCCGCCAGTCCAAACTGCGCTTCCTGACGCGCGCGGGTCCGGAAATCGGCGTGGCCTCGACCAAAGCATTTACCACCCAGCTGGCCGCGCTGTTCCTGCTGACGCTGGTACTGGCCAAGCTGCGCGGCCGTCTCACGGCAGAGCGCGAACAACAGTTCCTGCATGAATTGCGCCACCTGCCCAGCGCAGTGCAGAAGGTGCTGGCGCTGGAGCCCAAGATTGCCGAACTGTCAAAACACTTTGCCGACAAAAACCATGCCCTGTTCCTGGGTCGCGGCTTGCACTACCCGATCGCGCTGGAAGGCGCGCTCAAGCTCAAGGAAATTTCTTACATTCATGCCGAAGCCTATCCGGCTGGCGAGTTGAAGCACGGCCCGCTGGCGCTGGTGGACAAGGACATGCCGGTGGTTTCGGTCGCCCCCAACGACGCCTTGCTGGAAAAGCTGAAATCCAACCTGCAGGAAGTCCGCGCGCGCGGCGGCGAATTGTTCGTTTTCGCCGATGCAAACACCCATATCAAGGAAGCCGAAGGCATCCACATCCTGCAAATGCCCGAACACGCGGGTTTTCTGAGCCCTATTCTGCATACGGTCCCTTTGCAACTGTTGGCATATTACGTAGCACTGCAAAAGGGAACGGATGTGGACAAGCCGAGAAATCTCGCCAAGTCCGTCACGGTCGAATAAAAGGTCATTGTCAAAGGAATAACTCCCGACGAGTCATTCCGCATCAAGACCCGCGAACCGCTGCCGATAGAGACACATTCCCCGAAAAAATAGGAGTGCCCAGGAATGGCGGTCATCGCCGTATTCAACCAAAAGGGCGGTGTGGGTAAAACCACTACCACCTTAAATTTGGCCGCAGCGCTATCCATCGCGCAACGGCACCCCATCGCGCTGGACATGGACCCGCAGGGACACCTGAGTCTGGCGTCCGGACTGAAAAACGGCACGGTGCAATCCAAGAGCATGGCGGCATTTTTTCGCGACAAGGTGCCGCTCGCCCAGCTCATGCACGATACCCCGGCAGGCTGGCAACTCATCCCCGCGACGCTGGAATTGTCCAAGATAGACGCGCTGTACGGCAGCGACCCGCAGGCCGCCAAGATGCTGAAACAGGGCCTGGCCGAAGAATTGGCGCTCACCGGCGCACCGATCCTGATCGACTGCTGCCCGATGCTGGGCGTACTCACGCTCAATGCGTTGCTGGCGTCGGACAAAGTGCTGATTCCCGTATCCGCCGATTTCCTGTCGCAACACGGCGTGCACCGGCTGGATGCCGCGCTCGACGTGCTGGAAAAGAAACTGCAGCGCACATTCGAGCGGCGCATCCTGGTGACGCGCTTCGATTCGCGGCGCAAACTCTCCTACGATATTTACGACAAGCTCAAACAGCGCTACGGCAACCTGGTATGCAAGACGCGCATCGGCGAAACGGTGGCGCTGGCCACCAGCCCCATGCACGGACTGGATGTATTCGCCTACGCGCCGCAAAGTCCGGGTGCGGTCGATTACAAGCTATTGGCGACGGAATTGATGGAAACCGGGTTCGTATAGGTAGGGTGGGCACGGTGTATGTGCCCACGCGTTCGGAAGAAAAGCGAATCGAAAGCGGAAAAACTAAACGAAGTAGATATAAGCCGTAAGCAGCACCGAAGCCCCCAGCAAAAGCGCAATGACCGATAACCAGGCATTGCGCTTTTTTTGTTGAATCAGCAGCTCGCGCAGCATCGGCGCGGCCTGGGCGGCAAAGTCCTGGTTCAGGCGTTCGTGCAGCAAACGCGGCAGTTGCGGTAGCAGGGTCGCATAGCGCGGCGCTTCCGAACGCAGCGCCTTGATGAAACCGCGCCAGCCCACCTGTTCGCTCATCCAGCGTTCCAGCCAGGGTTTGGCGGTCTTCCACAGATCCAGCTCGGGGTCGAGCTGCAGGCCAAGCCCCTCGATATTAAGCAGCGTCTTTTGCAGCAGAACCAGTTGCGGCTGGATTTCGATGCCGAAGCGGCGCGAGGTCTGGAACAGGCGCAGCAGCACCTTGCCGAACGAAACCTCGCGTAGCGGCTTGTCGAAGATCGGTTCGCATACGGATCGGATCGCCGCTTCGAATTCGTCCACGCGCGTATCGGCGGGCGCCCAGCCGGACTCGATGTGCAATTCGGCAACGCGTTTGTAGTCGCGGTTGAAAAAGGCGATGAAGTTCTGCGCGAGATAATTCTTGTCGGAAACGGTCAACGTGCCCACGATGCCGAAATCCATCGCCACATAACGCCCGTCCAGCGTGACCAGAATGTTGCCCGGATGCATGTCGGCGTGGAAGAAACCGTCGCGGAAAACTTGCGTGTAAAATATTTCAACGCCATTGGCTGCCAGCTTTGACAAGTCGATACCAGCCGCGCGCAAACCCGGGACGTTGCCTATCGGCAAACCGTGCATGCGCTCCATCACCATGACTTTTTCGGAACACCAGTCCCAATACACCTCGGGCACCAGCAGCAACTTGGCGTCGGCAAAATTGCGCCGCAGCTGGCTGGCATTAGACGACTCGCGCATCATGTCGAGTTCGTCGTGCAGGTACTTGTCGAACTCGGCAACCACCAGTTTGGGCTTCAAACGCTTGCCGTCCGCCCACCAGCGCTCTATCAGTCCGGCACAGATTTGCAGCAAAGCCACGTCGTGGCCAATTACGGCAGAAATGCCCGGACGCAGGATCTTCACCGCAGCCTCGCGCCCGTCGGGCAGCACGGCAAAATGCACCTGTGCCACCGAGGCGCTGGCCACCGGGACTTCGTCGAATTCTGCGAACACCTCATGCAATGGTTTGCCATAGGCCGATTCCAGCAGTGCAACCGCCTGATCGGAAGGGAAGGGTGGCACTTGATCTTGCAACCTGGCCAGTTCGTCGGCAATGTCGACGGGAATCAGGTCGCGGCGTGTGGAAAGCATCTGGCCGAACTTGACGAAGATGGGTCCCAACGTCTCCAAGGCCAGGCGCAGCCGTTCGGCGCGCGGACGGGAAACATTGCGGAAGAATAACAGCCAGTTGAGCGGGCGCAGCAACCAGCTTGTGCGCTCATGTGCCAGTAAAAACTCGTCCAGACCGAAACGCAGAACGACGAAAATGATCTTGAGTAGCCGGAAAAATCGCATCGCAAATAGTCGAACAAAAAGAAAAGGGCACGGCGAATCCGCCGTGCCCTCTAGTTTACTTGAGTTTAAAGGGTATCTCTATGAATCGTCGCGAGCGGCCCGAGTGCAAGGCGCACGGAACGGAGCAACGAGACATACCATGTGGGTAGGCGAGGAAGCGAGTACCGCTGCAACGCAGCAATCGGGTCGCGCAGTAGATTCCTAGAGATGCCCGCTTAAATTTGCTGGATTCCGGCCAGTAACCAGACCGACTTGTCGTCCTTCAGGTTCTTCTGCACATGCCAGATTTCGTCGAAGCTCTCCGGCGCGCCGTTGTTCTCGCGCAACTGACCGCTCAGGCGCACGCTGGCGATGGCGTGGTCGTTCTCGGTATTCACTTCCAGCAATTCCGCATTCACGCTGACCACATCGGTCTTTTGCGCTGCATCGCCGCGTTCCTGCAGTTGCATGGAAATCTCGGCATACATCTCGGGCGTGGTGTATTCGCGGATGTCGTTCAGGTCCTTGCGGTCGTTCGCGGCCTGCAGGCGAATGAACGAAGTTTTGGAGTTGCGCAGGAAGCTTTCAACGGGGAAGTCAGCCGGAATGTTGGCCGAAGCGACCGGGGCAGCAACACCGCCGCCCACCGGTTGTTGAACGTGTTCTTGCGAACCTGAGTAAGGCGCACCCGCACCGGCGTACTGCATTGCCGGTTGCTGTTGTTTGCGGCGGAACATCGAGATCACGAAGAAGATGGCGACGCCGGCCAGAATCATCATCAGGATGGAACCCATGCCGCCGCCCAAACCGGAACCGGCGAACATCGCGCCCAAACCGGCGCCAATAGCCAGACCGGCCAGGGGACCCAGCCACTTGTTACCGGCGGGTTGCGGAGCAGCAGCGGGTTGTCCCGGAGTACCGGGAGCCGGAGCAGCGGCGGGTGTTTTTTGCACGGGGGCATTCATGGTGCGCTGTTTGCCGAAACTGGAACCGCCGCCGAAGCGCTTGGCTTCAGCGCTGGTAGCGAGCAGAGAAAAACAGGCCAAAACGATGGTCAGCAAAACTGTAAAACGTTTCATGTATTTCCTTATGGATGGTTGGTAAGACAGCGGCGAGTATAGCAGCAGCAACCGGGTGCATAGCCCCGGTCGCAACAGGGAAATGAGCAGCTTGCTATTGGGGCTGAACGAGCTTGATGTCGGTGACAAAATAAGCCGTGTCGCCGAAACACGAAGTGGGCAAGCCGCGATGTTCCTCGTAAATCAAAACAACGCGCTGTCCGGCCTGCTGGTTGATTCTGGCTGCGACGGCATCATCGCGCACCGAAAACAGGAACTTCTCGGGCGCGGCTCCCGGCAGCGCCACCAGGGACAACTCGCCCTCCCAGGTCTTGCAAATCCAGCCCTTGCTCGAGAGCTTTTGCATGAAGCCGGCGCGTTCGCCTTCCGAATAGCTCCAGCTCAAAGCGAGCCAGATGTAACCGGCCATGATGATCGAAACGATAGCCACCAGTGCAACAAAGGCGGCCAGAAAACTCTTGGGCAGGGGCATGATGAAATCCTGTAATGATGTGGAAACGGCGTGGATTATAGACCAGGCAAGATATAAGGAATGTTTCTGCCCGGAGTCAAAAAGGCGGCTCGCTGGCAAAATGCATCGGCTTACCGGTCAAAGGATGCGAGAACTCGAGCCTGGCAGCATGCAGTAGCAAACGCGGCGCGCTGTCAGCATCGCCATACAAGGCATCGCCCAGAATGGGGTGGCCGATGGCCGCCATGTGCACTCGCAATTGGTGGGTGCGGCCGGTGACAGGTTCCAGTTCGACGCGGCTGGTATCGGCAGAGAAGCCTAATGAGCGATAGCGGGTGAGCGAGGGCTTACCTATTTCGGCGTCGATCATGCGCAGAGGCCGGTTGGGCCAATCCGCCGCAATGGGCAAATCCACCTCGCCGATCTCCGGTTCCAGTCTGCCCGCGACCACAGCCACATAGCGTTTACCCACCTCGCGCTCATGAAACATGCGCGACAAACAACGCTGCATTTCGGCACCGCGCGCAAACACCATCAGGCCGGAAGTCGACATATCCAGCCTGTGTACCACCAGCGCATCGGGAAAATTCTGTTGAAGGCGCGCAGAAAGACAATCCTGCTTGTCTGCACCGCGCCCCGGCACGGCCAGCAATCCGGAGGGCTTGTTCACTACCAGCAGGGAATCGTCATGGAAAACCAGCTCCGGCAGGCTAATCCTGCTTGTCATTGTCGGAAGAAGAAGGCTCGGCGGCATTAAGCGGAGTCTTCTTGGGCCGGTTCTTACTCGGATCGGCAAAACGGAAACGTCCCGCCAGCACGCAACCCTTCATACCGATATCACACGGCTTATTCAGCACCTTCTGGCATTTGCCATCAACTTCATGCGGACAACCCCAGCCACTCATTTCAAACTCCATCGAAAAAACGTTCGTGGTGCACCCGCTAGGGGTAGGCCGTGGCTGTAAGGGGCGTTCGCCCCAACAGCACACGCACAGCTTGTCGAACCATGAACGACAAAACGAACTTAAGCCTTCTTCACAAACTCCGTCTTCAGCGACATCTGCCCAATACCGTCAATCTTGCAGTCAATATCATGATCGCCATCCACCAGACGGATGTTCTTCACCTTGGTACCCACCTTCACCACCGAGGACGAACCCTTGACCTTCAGGTCCTTGATCACCGTCACGGAATCGCCGTCCACCAGCACATTGCCGAAGGCATCCTTGAATACCTTGGCTTGCTCGCCCGCATCGGCGGACGCATCTTTCGACCACTCATGCGCGCATTCGGGGCAGACGTAGTTGCTGCCGTCTTCGTAGGTGTATTCGGAACTGCATTTGGGGCATTTGGGTAAAGTGCTCATAGTGGTCATTTGAAGAATTAAAAAAATGTAGCCTGGATGAAGCGCGCGGAATCCGGGGAAATACCCCCGGAATATATTGCATTCCATCCGGGCTACGCTTGCGAATTGCCGTGCATTCGGGCAAGTGCGTAATTATAAAGCCTCACATATCCATGCTTGCCAAGGAAATACAGTACCGCAGATGGAACAACGACAATTGCCATCATCACCAGATTGGTAGAAGAATCGCCAAATACCGAGAGCAGTGCCGAGGCTACGTCGTTCTTTCCGGCCGAAACAGTTGCCCATGCGACGAGACTCGGCTGGTAAATGAATGACAAGTAAAGCCATGCACCTGCACACACCGGCAACAATACTAGCAATGGCTCGGTAATTCGGTTTCTGAACAGAAAGTTGATTGTCCCAGCCAGGAAGGTAAAGGCGATCAGCAAAGTGACGACGGAGAATCGAACTCCGAAAACGTCCGCATGCATCTGCTGAGCAAAAAACACGGCTGAATACAACAGCAAAAACAACGCCCAAAGAATGGGGGTTTTCGACTTGATCATGCCGGAGATGGCAACGGCGATCACCAGCACAAACAGGGTGGAATAGAGAAAAGGCTGCGTTTCAAAGATCAGTCTGGGGACGGCGGTCTGAATAAGGATCAAGTCTAAGAGAAGCAACGGCAAAGCCAAGTAAAGCAAAGCCAGTTTGATGATTGCAACGAGAATCTGTTTTTTCATGACACTAAATGGAGGTACGGAAAATTCGGTGGTCTACATCCGGCGCAATAATGATTGCGCCCTACGCGGGCTACGCAGACTCACAAGCTATATGCCAGATTGGCAGTCGATAAAAAGTTCGTTCACCTTACCCTTCACTGTGGATATCTTTATGCAGCTTTCCATTCCGCAAAGTGTTTCAACATTGGACTTGGGAGGGAAAGTCACCCCAAAAGTCCTTTCTACCTCAAATACTGATTGCCCTGCACGCACATCACGTAGAAGACTCCATGACGCATCACTTATCCTCGCGGACAATACAAAAAAAGTATGGCTAGTTTTTCTGTGAAGAAGACGCAACTCTAGCCCTTTGAACCTCAGATTTCGTATATCGCACTTACTAAAGTCTGTATGGCAATAATCTAGATCTGGAGTTGTTTCTTCGCCTATAAGATCGGCGATTTGTCGCACTTCGGGCAAATGCTTCGGCAAATTTTGCTCTAACACGGCGCAATAGCTCACATTGCTTAGGCTGGTCATGTGTAAATTTTCCGCATTGGCCGCAGAAAAAGAAAACAGAAGAAAAAGAATTGATGCAACACGCAAAATAGCCATGATTATTTACCCAAATGAAGGTATTACAGCTTATACCCCCGATGCACCGCCACCACACCACCCGTCATATTGAAGTACTCAACTCGCTCCAGCCCCGCATCCACCATCATCTGCTTCAGTTCTTCCTGTCCCGGATGCATGCGGATAGATTCGGCGAGGTAGCGGTAGCTTTCGGAGTCGTTGGCGATGATCTCGCCCATTTTGGGTAGCAGCTTGAAGGAATAGAGGTCGTACATCTTTTCCAGCGGCTTCGCGACTTTGGAGAATTCCAGCACGATCACTCGTCCGCCGGGTTTGAGCACGCGGTGCATCTCGCGCAGGGCGGCATCCTTGTGGGTGACGTTGCGCAGGCCGAAGGCGATGCTGACGCAGTCGAAATAGTTGTCGGGGAAGGGCAGGTGTTCGGCGTCGCACTGCGCGGTGGGCGTGGGCTTGCCTTCGTCTAGCAGGCGGTCGCGGCCGACGCGCAGCATGGCGTTGTTGATGTCGGTGAGCACGACTTGGCCGCGACTGCCGACCTTGTCCAGGAACAGGCGTGCGATGTCGCCTGAGCCGCCGGCGATGTCCAGCACGCGCTGGCCTTCATGCACGTTGGCCAAGCCGACTGCGAAGCGCTTCCAGATGCGGTGCAGGCCAACCGACATGAGGTCGTTCATGATGTCGTACTTGCTGGCGACGGAGGTGAAGACGCCTGCGACTTTTTTGGCTTTTTCTGTCTCGTCTACGGTTTCGAAACCGAAATGGGTTTTTGCCATGGTGTTGCTCCTATGTATAGGACGTTCACCCTTCGACTGGCTCAGGGCGAACGGTTGAAAATTATGCCTTGTCGCGCGATGCGCCCGCTTCTTCCAGTTTGCCCAGATAATCGTGCCACATGGCATCCTGGTATTGCCCCATCTCGTGCAAATATTCCCAGGAATACAAACCGGTGTCGTGGCCGTCGTCGAACGTCAATTTAACGCCGTAGCTGCCGGCCGGCTCGATCTCGGTGAGCATCACGTTGCGTTTGCCAACTTGCAGGGTTTCCTGGCCCTTGCCGTGGCCGCGCACTTCGGCGGAAGGCGAGTACACGCGCAGGAACTCGAACGGCAGTTTGTAGCGTTTGCCGTCGTCGAACGCTAGTTCAAGCATACGGGATTGCTGGTGCAGGATGATGTCTGTGGGTGTCATAGTGAACGTATCTTCTTAAGTAATGCAGTGGTTGAGCGTTCGTGCAGGAACGGAATGCTGTGGACGCTGCCGCCCCGGGCCAGCACTTCCTTGCTGCCGACGATGTTCTCCGGTTTCCAGTCGCCGCCCTTGACCAGCATGTCGGGCTTGCAGGCCAGCACGAGGTTTAGCGGCGTGTCTTCGTCGAATTTGACCACCAGGCTCACCGATTCCAGCGCGGCCAGTACGGCCATACGGTCCTGTTCGGCGTTGATGGGGCGGTCGTCGCCTTTGCCTTGACGCTTCACCGAAGCATCGCTGTTTACGCCGAGGATGAGCGACGCGCCCAGCGCTCTGGCCTGTGCCAGATAGGTGACGTGGCCGCGATGCAGTACGTCGAAGCAGCCGTTGGTGAATACCAGCGGGCGCGGCAGCTTGGCAACGCGCGCGGCGAGTTGCTCGCCGCTGCAGATCTTGCTCTCGAAACTGGGCGTGGGGTAATGCACTAGTCTATGTACTCGAAAACACGGACTACCTTGCTCACACCAGCCGTGGTGCTGGCGATGTCGGATGCGGCATCGGCTTCGGCATGAGTCACCAGACCCATCAAATACACGACGCTGTTTTCGGTGACGACCTTGATGTGGTCAGCCTTGAAAACTGGGCTCTTTGCAAAACGCAATTTCACATTGCCCGTAATGCGCGAATCGGTGCCATGGGTGCCGTTGGCGCTTGCACTACCCACAACCAGTTCGTTGGCGATGCCCTTGACGTTGGGAATGCTGCCGACGATGCGCTCAATGTCCATTTTTGCCGTTTCGCCGGAAACCGTGCCCGTGATCAGCGCAAAACGGTTGAATGCAATCACGTTCGCATGTGCGGAGTCTTTGTATTTCTCTTCAATGCGGGTCTGCGCTTTGCTCTCTATCGTGTCGTCTTCGAGCATCGTCCCGGCGCTGCGCCGGTCGGCAGAAGACATCACCATGCCGGTACCCACGCCCGCTGCAACCACGGGTGCGACGCAGCCCTGCAGCAGGCCGGACGCCGCAATCAGGAACACAAACGGAAAACGCATTACTCCCCTCCCAGAATCAGATGGTCGATGGAATCGCACAGGCAGTGCAGCGCCAGCAGATGGACTTCCTGGATGCGCGCGGTGCTTTGCGCCGGAACGCAAATGTGAAAATCGGTGGCCCGCAGCAGAGCGGTCATCTTGCCGCCGTCCTTGCCGGTCAGCGCCACGACGGTCATGTTGCGTTCGTGTGCGGCCTGCATGGCTTCCAGCACGCTGGGGGAGTTGCCGCTGGTGGAAATGGCGAGCAGCACATCGCCGTCCATGCCCAGCGCGCGCACCTGCTTGGAAAAAATCTGTACGTAATCGTAGTCGTTGGCGATGGAAGTGAGCACCGAACTGTCCGTGGTCAGCGCGATGCAGGCCAGTCCGGGACGCTCGATTTCGAAGCGGTTGACCAACTCGGCCGCGAAATGCTGCGAATCGGCTGCCGATCCGCCGTTGCCGCAAACCAGGATTTTGCCGTCGTTCATGAGGCAAGCAACCATGGCTTGCGCTGAGTCAGCGATGGGTTGAGCCAGGACTTTTTTGCTTTGCAGCTTGATCTGCGCGCTGTCGTCGAAATGTTTGCCGATACGGGTGGTCAGGGTCATGGTGCAGATAGCGAGTGGATGACAGGTGGCGATTTTACCTTAAACCCAAATAATCCATTAGGCCGTCATTCCGGCGAAGGCCGGAATCCAGCAGCAATAAACATGCTGCGAAGCAGACAATGCCAAAAGCGTTGTCCCACTTACGTGGGAATTTGATTCCAAACTGGATTCCGGCCTGACCGAAGGTCAGCCCGTCCTGAGCCTGACGAAGGGCCGGAATGACGCGGTTTACCCAATAGAAAATCTGGGCTATGCCTCAAACGCATTTTTGACCCACTCGATGTTTTCGGCCGCATCCAGCAGCAGGGCATCGAATCGGCAGGGCGGAATATGCGGCAACGCGGCGAGGTAATGCTGGGCGGTGAGGATGAGGCGATGCTGTTTGCGGCTGTCGATGCTGGCCGCTGCGCCGCCGAAGTTGCTGTGGCTGCGCTGGCGAACCTCTGCGAAGACCAAGGTTTCTCCTTCGCGCAGAATCAGGTCGATTTCGCCGAAGCGGCTGCGGAAATTGCTTTCGACCAGCTTCAGGCCGTGCCGCTGCAGAAACTGTGCAGCGAGCAGTTCGGCCCGGGAGCCGGATTTTGTCAGCGCCACTTGCTTTCGATGGCCACGGCCTGTCCCTGGCGCATGGTGGCGAGCACGCCCTCGCGCTGGAACACATGCTTGGTCAGCGTGATCTTGCCGGTCACGCCGTCCAGCGGCAGGGCGCGGGTCGGGTCTGGTTGGAGCAGCACTTGCAACAGGCGATAGGCGTCGATGCCCAGCGCATACAAACGCTCCATGTCCGGCGACATCGTGGGCACGATGCGTGGATAAATCATGACTGCCGGATGATCCGGCTGCACCATCCACGGCATGTCGACGAAACGCACGTCGGCCAGATCGTAGTTGAGCAGCGTGTTGTCATTGCCGATGAAAATCTGCGACGTGGCGAAAACCGGTATCGACGAGTGAATATACGGGCGCAGCAGACGCGCCTTGTCGATCTCGGCGGCGAGGAATACCGAGTGGCCAGGTTCCTGCGCCAGTTCTTTCAGTGGCGTTGGGTCGCCGCTGTAAACAATCTCGGGCAGCAGAATGCCCCCCGAGCGTTCCCAATCGTCGGAAAAAGCCAGCGCCAGACGTTTGCTCAGCGGGGTGCCGGTGTGAACCACGGTGGCGGTGAGGATGCCGGCGTTTGTGGCGCGCTGTGCGGATTGACGCGCTTCGGTTTCCGGCGGCAGGCCGAAGAAATAAAGACGATCTTCGCGCGTGTCCTCCATCATGTTCAGTGCCAGCGTCGGCGTCATCAACTCCGAATTAGCGGCCAACGCGGCAACGCCGCCCCGGGTCAGCGGACCGGCTACCGCAACCGCGCCGTTGGACAGCGCCTGTTTGTACAGGGCGACAACCTCGGTTGCCTCGTCAACGCAGGGGTAGACGCGCACCGGTAATCCGTTCATTTCTTTGCTGGCGGCGGCAAAAAAGCCCTGACGCACGGTGTCGGCCGCAGTCGCAAAGGCGGGCGATTTCAAAGGCAGGATAAGCGCGATGTGCGGTATGCGCGGCTCGGAAGGCGGCGGCAAATCCGGCACCGCTACAGGCGGCTCGGCAGGCAGGGGTTCCTGCGCGGGTGCCTGTACCTCAGGCACAACCGGCACTTCCGGAGCGGGCGCAGTGGCGCAGCCAAACATGCTCACGTATAGTGCGGCGATCACTAAACCGCGCGACCATTTAATTACAGAGGCTACATTTTGCATATCAAGGCCAATCAAAAATTGGAGTGCGCATTATATGTAGTCGCCACCCCGATTGGAAATCTAAGTGACATCACCCTGCGCGCGCTGGAAGTGCTGGGTGCGGCCGACGTGGTCGCCGCGGAAGACACGCGCAACACGCGACATTTGCTGCAACATCATGGGATTAGCGACGCCCGCCTGCTCGCGCTGCACCAGCACAACGAACGCGGTGCGGCGGAAAAAGTCATCACCCTGCTGCAACAGGGCCAAAACGTCGCGCTGGTGACCGATGCCGGCACCCCGGCCGTGAGCGATCCCGGCGCCGTGCTGGTGGAAACCGTACGCGAAGCGGGATTTCGGGTCATTCCCATACCCGGCGCGAGTGCAGCCGTCGCTGCGCTGTCCGCCTCCGGACTGTGCGCGCCGCATTTCCTGTTCTACGGCTTCCTGCCCAACAAATCGGCCGCAAGGCGCACCGTGCTGCAGGCGCTGATCGAGCATCCCTACACCCTGGTGTTCTACGAAGCCCCGCACCGCATCCTGGAATGCGCGGAAGACCTGCAGGCGGTGTTTGGCGACGAGCGCGAGATCGTCTTTGCGCGCGAGATCACCAAACTGTTCGAAAGCATTCACCGCTGCAAACTCGGCGAAGCGCTGGCGTGGCTGAACAGCGATCCGAACAACCTGCGCGGGGAATTCGTGTTGCTCGTTTCCGGCGCGCAGCAACGCGCGGAAGGGCTGGGCGCCGATACCGAGCGCACGCTGGTGACGCTGCTGGAAGAACTGCCGCTGAAACAAGCCGTGCAACTGGCAGTGAAGATCACCGGCGCGAACAAGAACGAACTGTATCAACGCGCGCTGGAACTCAAGGCACAGACCAAGGACTGATAAAATGGCAACCATGAAGACGCTAACTCTCACCCGCCCTGACGACTGGCACCTGCACCTGCGCGACGATGCCCTGATGCAATCCGTGCTGCCCGACACCGCGCGCCAATTTGCGCGCGCCATCGTCATGCCCAACCTGCGCCCGCCCGTGACCAATACCGTCCAGGCCGTGCAATACCGCCAGCGCATCCTGACTGCATTGCCGGCGGGAATGAAGTTCGAGCCGCTCATGACGCTGTACCTGACCGACAACACCACCGCCGAAGAAATACGCAAAGCCAGGGAAAGCGGCGTTGTTCACGCGGTGAAGCTGTATCCGGCGGGTGCGACCACTAACTCCGACGCGGGCGTGACCAGTATGCGCAAGACCTACGCCGCGCTGGAAGAAATGCAACGCTGCGGCATGCCCCTGCTGGTGCACGGCGAAGCCACCAGCCCCGAAATCGACATCTTCGACCGCGAGGCCGTGTTCATCGAGCGCGTCATGCAGCCGCTGCTGAAAGACCTGCCCAAGCTGCGCGTGGTGTTCGAGCACATCACCACCAAGGATGCCGCACAGTTCGTGACGAGTACTCCGGACACCGTCGCCGCCACCCTCACCCCGCAACACCTGCTCTACAACCGCAACGCCATGTTGGTCGGCGGCATCCGCCCGCACTTCTACTGCCTGCCGATACTCAAGCGCGAAACGCACCGCGAAGCCCTGGTCAAAGCCGCCACCAGCGGCAACAAGAAATTCTTCCTCGGCACCGACAGCGCCCCGCATGCGCAACACACCAAGGAAAATGCCTGCGGGTGTGCCGGTTGCTACACCGCGCACAGCGCCATCGAGCTGTACGCCGAAGCGTTCGAGGCGGTGGGAGCGCTGGACAAGCTGGAAGGGTTTGCCAGTTTCTACGGGGCGGACTTCTACGGTCTGCCGCGCAATGCCGAGACCATCACCTTGCAACGCGAGGAATGGCAGGTGCCGGCGTCGGTGGGATTCGGCGAGCACCGATTGGTGCCGTTGCGGGCAGGGGAAACGATGAAGTGGAGATTGTTATGAATAGCGAAGGAAATATTCGACACGAAATACGCATCGCATTGCTAATTGATGCTGACAACTCCCCCGCAGCGAAAATTGAGGTTGTTCTGGCGGAACTGGCAAAAGTCGGAGTAGTTAATATTCGTAGAGCTTATGGAAACTGGAAGAAAACAGAATTAAAGGGATGGGAAGCTGCCTTGCATCCCTATGCTATTCGCCCGATGCAACAGTTTGACTATACAAAAGGTAAAAATGCAACTGATATGAGCTTGTGCATTGATGCACTACATTTGCTCTACACCGAAAGACCGGATGCGTTTGCAATTGTTTCCTCGGATAGTGATTTCACTCCTCTTGTATTACACATTAAAGAACGTGGAGCAAAGGTATTTGGTTTTGGCGCAAGTAAAACACCAATGCCCTTTGTAGATGCATGCTCTCAGTTTCTTGATCTTGATAAAATCGGACAAGAAAACGAAGTAGAAAGTGCAAATGGGCAAGAAGCTGATACAAAGCCAACTGCACCAACAAGAGTCGCTCCAGCAAAACTAAGGCAAGATACCCGTTTAGTGAGTTTACTAAGAAATGCAGTAGAGGCCGCCAAGGGTGATGATGGATGGGCGTTGCTATCACTGGTTCGCAATCAAATTTCCAATCAAGCGTCATTCGATCCACGCAATTATGGATATGCAACATTTGGAAAATTGGTCAGTGCAACAGAGCTATTTGAAACGGCAAATGAAGGGACGCCGCGAGTTTCAATTCGCGATGCGCGTAAAGCAAAGCCAAAGTTGGTGAACTAGTAGTTCAAAACAAACAGGGACAGCCACCAATATTTTGCGTAGCATTCGCTCTATGACTTCACAGAAAACAATCAAGCATCGCCCTATCGGAATTGACCTCTTCGCAGGTGCGGGAGGCTTGTCTTTAGGTTTTGAGCAGGCTGGATTTGATATTGCGGCCGCCGTGGAAATCGACCCGATCCATTGCGCAACACATGAATACAACTTCCCGAATTCCACCGCAATCTGTGCAAGTGTGGTGGATATGAGTGGCGAGGAAATTCGTCGCAGAGCCGGCCTTGGCGATGCAGATATTGATGTAGTGTTCGGTGGTGCGCCATGCCAAGGGTTTTCTATGATTGGCAAACGTGCTTTGGACGATCCGCGTAATCAACTTGTTTTTCATTACGTGCGCCTCGTAGCTGAATTGCAGCCCAAGTATTTTGTGTTTGAGAACGTAAAGGGGCTGACGTTAGGCAAACATGCGGACTTCCTAAGTGAGTTGATCGCTGCTCTAGGCAATGCAGGCTATGAAGTTCAGAGTCCATACCAAGTATTAAATGCGGCTGATTATGGTGTTCCTCAAGACCGCAAGCGATTGTTTGTGATTGGCGCACGGCGTGGCTTAAAAGTACCGAACTATCCTAAACCTTGTGAGCAGCGCACAACAGTCTGGGAAGCCATTGGGGATTTGCCCGATGCCGATGGTTTTGGTGAATTAAGCGTAGTTGATGAAGTTCGCGCTAAATGGAAAACCAAAGCGCTCTACGCGCAATGTTTACGAGGACTTGAATCGGATTCAAAAGACTTTGGCTATGGACGTGAGTTTGATTCAAACATCCTGACATCAAGTCTGCGCACAGAACACACTGAACTATCCAAACAACGATTTGTGGCAACCGAGCACGGAAAAACTGAGCCGATCAGCCGCTTCCGCAAATTGCCGCCAGAAGGTCTCTGCAATACCCTGCGTGCCGGCACAGACAGTGCGCGTGGTGCATTTACTTCTCCGCGCCCAATACATCCGTTTTTGCCTCGCGTCATTACTGTACGTGAGGCTGCGCGCTTGCACTCTTACCCTGACTGGTTTCGTTTTCACAAAACCAAATGGCACGGTTTTCGCCAGATAGGGAACAGTGTTCCTCCTCTTTTGGGACGTGCTGTCGCAAGTGAAATTATCAAAGCGCTTGGTCTCAAACCGTGCAAGCCCAAAGAAGTGTTATTGCCAGGCAATACTGATTTATTAGCTCTTGATATGAGTTCTGCCTCACTGTATTTCCGAGTGCCACGCAACACCATTGCACAACGTCTTCGCAAGTTGAACCCCAACCAGCAAGACTTATTGGATGAAGCCTATGTCTGACAAGAAAACAGAGAAGACGCCTAACCGCTATCAGGCAATAATTGCCCAAGTATTTGCCGACCATTATTCAAAGGGTGAAAAGGAGTTTGAGTTCAAGCGCGACGAGGTTACTTCCATCGCCACAACCCTGAACATAAAACTGCCAAAAAACATCGGCGATATTTTTTACTCATTTCGTTACCGTAACGAATTCCCTGACAGCATTCGCAAAACGGCAGCCAAGGGTTTTGAGTGGATTATTGAGGGCGCAGGTTCGGCGCGCTACCGGTTCAAACAAGTGCGACTTAATCGCATCGAGCCACGCGAGGAATTACTCACCATTAAAGTGCCGGATGCCACACCTGAAATCATTACTGCCTATGCTTTAAGCGATGAACAGGCACTGTTAGCCAAGGTGAGATACAACCGATTGGTCGATGTATTTCTCGGTATCACCACGTTCTCGTTGCAAAACCATTTGCGTACGACTGTAAAAGAAGTCGGGCAAATCGAGATTGATGAAATCTATGTAGGCATTGACCGTCATGGTCGGCAGTACGTCGTGCCGGTGCAAGCAAAGGGTGGCAATGACAAGCATGGCGTGGTGCAAACTCAGCAAGATATTTTGTGCTGTGCCGAGAAATTCCCGAACCTGATTTGCCGTGCTGTTTCTGCGCAGTTTATGAGTGAGGGACGTATTGCCATGTTTGAACTTGCTGCGCAGGAGGGCGAGATCAAGGTCGTTGATGAAAAGCATTATCAACTTGTCCCGGCAAAAAATATTTCGATAAAAGAGTTGCAGCAATATGCAATTCGCACTGCATGCTGAGTCGCAAAAGCATTCGTGCACACATTCAAGAGGGCTTAGCCCAAGCACAACGCGGCGAAATCGCTCCGCTGTGAGGTCGCCATGTATTGGGATGTGAAAATCGTTAAGCCTCTGTCGGATTACCGCATCTACGTTGAAGTAGAGGATGGGCGCAAGGGTGTTTTTGATATGAAACCCTATCTGGATTTTGGCGTTTTCCGTGAATTGAGGAATGAACATTATTTCAATCAGGTCGGCATCCAATTTGGCGCAGTTACTTGGCCGAATGAGCAGGACATCGCACCTGAGACTTTACTTGCCGGCATGCAACCGGCAAGTTCGGATGTTCTTGAACAGATGGTTGCGGAAACGCCTGCCAAATATAATATTGACGCGTCAAAATCGAATTGATTGATGAATTAGCATGCCCATATCCAACTACCTCAACCCCTCTTTCTGATCAGCGGATATTAACCATGCTCTCCAACGATTTCCAACTGCAGGAAACCCAAGAACTGGAAACGGAGATCGAGCGCCACTGCGTCGGGCTGGGGCTGGATTGCGCCAATGAAATAGAAGTCCGCCAGTTCGTGCAGGAGATGCTGCAAAACATGGATCAGCTCAAGGTGGCCGGGCGCAAGGGCGATAGCACGGCACGCGCCAAGGTCGAGTTGTTCGGGATGACGATGTTGTTGCATCAAGCCAACAGCAAAGTGTACGGGGCGGAATATATGAAAAATATCAACGCGCTGCTGAAACGCGAGCCGGCTTGGGTTGCGCTCGCCAAAGCGATGTGGAACGAGTTGGAAAAGCGGAATCCGGAAACAGAATGAATTTTCAAACAGATCGTATGGAACCATGCCGATAGCCTCTTACCTCGATACAACACCCGTCTTGGGCGACCGCGTCTACCTGCACCCCTCCTGCCAGGTCATCGGCGACGTCAAGCTCGGCGACGACAGCTCCGTCTGGTGCAACACCGTGCTGCGCGGCGACGTGAACCGCATCGTGATCGGGCGCGGCAGCAACATTCAGGACCTGACCATGGGCCATGTGTCGCACAAGACGCCGGAGAAGCCGGACGGTTCGCCGCTGATCATCGGTGACTACGTGACGGTGGGGCATTCGGTGATCCTGCACGGTTGCACTATCGGTAATGAGTGCCTGATCGGCATGGGCACCATCATCATGGACGACGCGGTGATCTGCGACCATGTGATGATAGGCGCGGGCAGCCTGGTGGCGCCGGGCAAGACGCTGGAAAGCGGCGCGCTCTACATGGGTCGTCCGGCCAAGGCAATACGCGAGCTGACGGAAGAGGAAATCGTCCGCCTGCGCTATTCCGCCGAGCATTACATGCGGGTGAAAGACAATTATTTGAACGGAACGAAATCGTAAGCGGAAAGATTGTTGAAAATGACAACGTTAAGCCAGCAGGAAATAGACCGCATCAACCTGAACCTTGAAACCTCGCGCATTGCCTGGGAAGAACTGCAGCGCTTCTTTGCCAGCGGCGCGGCGATCCAGGTGAACGACGCGCTCGATCTGATCGACGTCGCCATTCAGATTTCCAAGGACAACAAGGAACAAGTGCTGAAGTGGATGGAATCGGGGCAGTTGGCCCGCGTCAGCGACGCACAGGCCTTGGCGTGGTTCGAGTCCAACGCCGAAGTGTGGGCGGTGGTGGTCCGGCCCTATGTGCTGGTGCAATCGGTCAAATAGCCGGCACGGGCTGGCTGTCTGCCAACGTACCTTGCAGCGCCTCCAGCGCAAGCCGAATCTCGTCGAACAGGGGCCGCGCACCGACATCCGGTTGAGCGCAGCGGACCTGTAAATCTCTAAGCGCGTCAACGATACGTTGCGCTTCGCGGGGCGCCGTGCAGCGATCCAGCAATTCTTCCAGCAGACATGCAAACGCCCGCACTTCGATGCGCTGCAAGCTTGCGGCCAGACGCGCGTCTTGCTGCGGCACAAACGAGGCGGCACCGAAATCTCCCAGCAAACAATCGCCTTGCCCGTTCCACAGGATGTTATGCGCGTACAAATCGCCGTGCATTACGCCTTGCGCATGCAAATGCGCTGCCACTTCCGCAATACCGAGGGCAATTTTCAAGGTGGTTTCCAGGGAGAATGCGGTTTCCGCCGGGTAAATGTCGCGCGTGCAGGATTCCAGACTGGGCGGTCCGGCGAGGTTGCGGTAGGCCGGGTCTACGAGTGACATGACAAGTCCGGGTGTGCCCTCGGGGTGACTGCCGATCTTGCCTGCCACCGGAATAAGACCCGGATGCCCGCCCGCAGCAATGCACGCCGCCTTTTCGCTGCGCGGCAGGCCGTCGCTGGTCAGTGCGCCTTTGAAAATTTTGACCGCCAGCGGCGATCTTGCATCTGATTTCGGGTGCGCACGATAAATGATGCCCGACGCGCCTTCACCCAGTTTTTCGTGCAATTCGAGCGTATGCCAGTCGATGTGCGTGATCGGCAGGCTGGCCATGGAAGCGGCCTCGGCGGCATCGCTGCAGGGATTGCCCGCATACGCCAGCCAGGCCAAACGGGGCAGGGAAAACAGCCAGCCGGGAAGTTGCGTAAAACGGTTCGCAGCGATGCGCAGCAATTCCAAGTTCGTACAGGCAGCCATCTCGTCGGGCAAATGCTGCAACCGGTTGCCGGACAGCATGAGCTTCTGCAGACGACCGCAACGCCCAATCTCGTCGGGCAATTCATCCAACTGATTGTCGGTCAGGATCAGCCAGCGCAGTTTGGCGGGCAAGGCGGATGCGGGCAGGTAGCGAATCTGGTTGGCCTTGAAGCCCACCATTTCCAGCTGCGGACAGCGGCCCAATACCTCGGGTACTTTGGTAAAACGATTGTCCGAGCAAAAGATGACGCGCAGTTTGTGCAGTTTCGGCAAGTCGTCCGGCAGGCTGCTCAGCGCATTGCCGGACAGGTTTAGGATTTCCAGAGAGTCGGCCAGTTCGAAAATCTCGTCGGGGAATTGCGTCAGGCCGCAGGAAAGGTCTAGACGCTTGATACCGGCCAGCTTGCCGGCGCGCAGGGAAGAAAGAGTGTGCATGGCACAACTATACCGAACAAGCGAGCCCGCTCAAATGCTTGCTTGAAGCCAGAGTGTCTATCAGGCCGTCATACCGGCGAAGGCCGGTATCCAGCAATGAAAAATAAACCGCAAAGCGGACAAAGCCACGATGCTGTCCCACTGCGTGGGAAATATTTGATGGTCTGGATACCGGCCTGCGCCGGTATGACGTGGCTGCGGAGCCGGCCGTATGCGCCCAAACCTACTTCTTCTTCAACTCCGCCTCGATGCGCTGGCACAGCGTCTTCAGGATCTTAATGCGCGCAAAGTTCTTGTCGTTGGCTTCCACCAGCGTCCACGGCGCGATCTCGGTGCTGGTCCTGTCCACCATATCGCCGATTGCCAGTTCGTAGTCATCCCACTTATCGCGGTTGCGCCAATCTTCGTCTGTGATCTTGAAGTGCTTGAAACCTATGGTTTCGCGCGCCTTGAAACGCCGCAGCTGCTCTTCTTTGCTGATGGCGAGCCAGAATTTGACCACGACGGTCCTGTGGCGCACGAGCTGCGATTCGAAATCGTTGATCTCGTGGTAGGCGCGCATCCAGTCGGATTCGGAACAGAATTTTTCCACGCGCTCCACCAGCACGCGCCCGTACCAGGAGCGGTCGAAAATGGTGACGCGGCCCTTGCGCGGCACGTGGCGCCAGAAGCGCCACAGATACGGCTGCGCGCGTTCCTCTTCCGTGGGCGCCGCAATCGGCACCACCTGGTATTGGCGCGCGTCGACCGCGCTGGTGATGCGGCGGATGCTGCCGCCCTTGCCAGCGGCGTCGTTGCCTTCGAAAACCGCAACCACCGTGATGTCCTTGAAACCGGGTTCGCGCGTCAGCATGGCCAGCTTGCCCTGATATTTTTCCAGCTCGACTTCGAACTTCTTCTTGTCGAGTTTTTGCGCGAGATCCAGCGAATGCAGAATGTTCAGTTTGTCGATGGAAGGCAACAATGGTGCAGCACGGCTACCGGCAGGCTTTTTCTTTTCGGATTCGGCCAGACGTTTGCGCAACGCCTCAAGGATGACCTTGCCCACGGTGAGGCTGCGGTAGCGCGGGTCCGCGCCTTCGATGACGATCCACGGCGCTTCGGCCGTGCTGGTATGGCGCAACACGCTTTCGTTGACGGTCAGGAACTTGTCGTACTTCTTGTAATGTTCCCAGTCGCGCTTGGTCACGCGCCAGCGCGTCTTGGGATTTTTCTCCAGAACCTTGAGGCGTTTTTGCTGCATGTCTTTGGACAGGTGCAGCCAGAATTTGATGATGAGTGCGCCCTCGTCGGTCAGCATCTTTTCCAGGCGCTTGGCGCGCTCCAGGCTCTGGTCGAGCTCGGCCAGCTTGGTGATGCCCATCACACGGTTGAGAATGGGCCAGGTGTACCACGAGCCGAGGAACAAGCCGATCCGGCCCTTGGGCGGAAGTGCGCGCCAGAAGCGCCACATCATGGGGCGCTCCATTTCCTCGTCCGAGGGTTCGCCCATGGCATGGGTCTGCAGGAAACGCGAATCCATCCACTCGTTGAGCAGGTTCACCGTCTCGCCGCGACCTGCGCCGTCTACACCGCCGACCAGGATGATGACCGGAAATTTCGCCTGTTCCGCCAGATCGAATTGCGCGTCCAGCAACTCCTTGCGCAAATTCGGCACTTCCTTGTCGTAGGTGGCCTTGTCTGTCTTGTGGCCGAGTTCGGCTGATTCGAACATGATGTATTCCTCCAGATTTACAGTTGATCCGGCGCAAGAACGAGACGCAGCACGGTCTGGTAATCCCCCTCGCGTTCGCGGCGGCTGAACCACCACACCGCACCCTTCTTGATGCTCCAGATATCCCCGCTGCCCAGCATCAACTGGCAGGCGAGTTCGCCCATCCACGGCTGGTGCCCCACCAGCAGGGCAGCGCCGCCCGCCATCGGCCAGCCGGCGGTGGCAATGGCCGTCTGCGGAGTGGCGTGCGTGCCGAGATTGGGAGCGGTGATGAAATGCGTGGAAAGCGCGGCGGCCGTCTGTTGCGCGCGCAATGCGGGGCTGACGAGAATGCGTGTGTTCGGGGGCAGCCGGTCGGAAAGGTAATGCGCCATGCGCTCGGCTTGGCGCCGGCCCTTCTCGGTCAGGGGACGCGCATCGTCCGGCGTGCCATCCGCTGCCTCGGCATGTCTCCAGAGTATCAGTTCCATCTCGCAACTCTCCCGATTTATTACACTATCGGACGCCAGCTTATACCGTATATACTGTTTTTGCCACACTCACTATGGGAGATCGACATGACCAGTTCCGCACCGCGCAAACCCGTTGCCAAAAAAACGCCCGCAGTACGCAAACCCGCGCCGGCAAAAGTTGCAGCCAAGCCGGAAAAGAAAAACAAGAAAGAAAAGAAAGCCGACGGCAAAGTGAAAGTCGTGCGCGACAGCTTCACCATGCCGCAGGCGGATTACGATTTGATTGCAGCCCTCAAGCTGAAGGCACTCAAAGCCGGGTTGCATGTGAAGAAGAGCGAATTGCTGCGAGCCAGCCTGCAGGCATTCTCCAAACTGACCGTGGCGCAGTTGAAGCGCGCCATCTCCGGTCTCGAAATCATCAAGACCGGGCGTCCGAAGAAGGATTAATCTCTTTGGGTCAAATTCCCCGCTGCTTGCAGCGTCAGATTTTGTAGGATGGGTTGAGCGCAGCGATACCCATCGCTTGTTGACCGTCTGGAATTTGATGGGTATCGCTGCGCTCAACCCATCCTACTCAAGCAATACCCCGCAGCTTGCTTCGGGGTGGTTTATTCGGCGTCGTCGACTGCCAGCGGCTGCCCCAACTCGTGCAGTAGCGCGGTTTGGGCGCAGAGCTGGGTGCTGCGGGCAGCGGGCGTCTTGCGGTGCCAGAAGCCGTTGCAGTCCATTTCCCAGGCCTGAATGTTGTCTTTCAGGTAACTCTTCAAACCCTCGTCCAGCACGCGCTTCTTGAGTTTTTCGTCGAGGACGGGGAAACACACCTCGATGCGTCGGAAGAAGTTCCTGTCCATCCAGTCCGCGCTGGACAGGTAAAGATCGTGCGCCAGGTCGTTGCGGAAATAGAAGATGCGCGTGTGTTCGAGGAAGCGCCCGATGATGGAAGTCACGGTGATATTCTCGGACAGTCCGGCGACGCCGGGACGCAGGGCGCACACGCCGCGCACGATCAGGTCTATCTTTACGCCCGCCTGCGAGGCTTCGTACAGTGCAGTGATGATCTCCGGCTCCAGCAGCGAATTCATCTTGGCGATGATGTGCGCGCGCTTGCCGTCCTTGGCGAGCTTGATCTCGCGGCGTATGGCTTCCAGCACGTTGGCATGCAGCGTGAACGGCGATTGCCACAGATGCTTGAGCTTGCTCGCCTTGCCCAGGCCGGTAAGCTGCATGAACACCTCGTTGGCGTCGGCGCAGACTTCCTCGTTGCTGGTGAACAGGCCGAAGTCGGTATACAGCCTGGCCGTGCGCGGGTGGTAGTTGCCGGTGCCCAGATGCACGTAGCGGCGCAATTTGTTGTTTTCCTCGCGGCGCACCACCATCAGCATCTTGGCGTGGGTTTTGTGTCCCACTACGCCGTACACCACATGCGCGCCCACTTCTTCCAGGCGGCTGGCCCAATTGATGTTGGCCTCTTCGTCGAAGCGCGCGAGCAATTCCACCACCACCGTGACTTCCTTGCCGCCGCGCGCAGCGGCGATGAGCGCTTCCATCAACTCCGAATCCACCCCGGTGCGGTAAACCGTCTGTTTGATGGCCACCACGCTGGGGTCGCTTGCCGCCTGCTGGATGAAGTCGATGACCGGCTTGAACGACTGGTAGGGGTGATGCAGTAGCACGTCGCTTTTGCGCAGCACCTTGAACATGTCCGCGCCCTTTTTCTGCAACAGGGTGGGCATGCCGGGCACAAAGGGCGGGAATTTGAGATCGTCGCGCGCGACCTGGTCCGGGATGCGCATCAGGCGCACCAGGTTCACCGGGCCCTTCACGCTGAACAGGTCTTCCGCTTTCAAGTCGAACTGCTGCAGCAAAAAGTCCGACATGGCGGGCGTGCAGTTGTCCGCCACTTCGAGGCGCACGGCATCGCCGAAATGGCGTTGCGGCAACTCGCCCTGCAGGCTGATACGCAGGTTTTTCACTTCTTCCTCGTCCACGAACAAGTCGCTGTTGCGCGTCACGCGGAACTGGTAGCAGCCCAGCACTTCCATGCCCGTGAATAGCTCGCCAACATGCGCATGCAATATGGACGACAGGAACACGAAGCCAAAGGGGCAACCGGAAAGTTCGGGCGGCAGCAGGATGGCGCGCGGCAACACGCGAGGGGCCTGCACGATGGCCTTGGCCGAATTGCGCCCGAAGGCGTCCTTGCCCTGCAGCTCGACGGCGAAATTCAGGCTCTTGTTGAGCACGCGCGGGAAAGGGTGCGCGGGGTCCAGCCCGATGGGCGTGAGCACCGGCATCACTTCGCGCAGGAAGAAATCCTTTACCCAGGCTTTTTGCGCGTCGTTCCAGTGCGTGCGGCGAATGAACTTGATGCCCTCTTTTGCCAGTGCGGGCACAAGTTCGTCGTTGAACAGTTCGTACTGGCGCGCGATCAGCTGGTGTGTCGGCGCGAACAGGCGCTTCAGTATCTGCGTGGCTTCCAGCCCGTCCGGACCGGCCGCCAGGCCGCCCAGCTTGGCCTGCTCTTTCAGTCCGGCCACGCGGATTTCGAAAAACTCGTCCAAGTTGCTGCTGACGATGCACAGGTACTTCAGGCGTTCCAGCAGCGGAACCGTGACGTCTTCAGCCTGTGCCAGCACGCGCCGGTTGAATTCCAGCAGGCCGAGTTCGCGATTGAGAAAATTCTGTGCAGGAAACTTTTTAGCCATGGGCGGTGTTGTATGGGCGCCGGGGGAACCGGCGCGGGAATTATTGTTTTGGCGGAACGAAACCCGTGGGCATGTCTGAGCCGGCGCCGAAGAAGTAGTTCTCCATTTGCTCGGCCAGGTATTTACGCGCTTTTGCATCGGCGAGGTTGAGGCGGTTCTCGTTCACCAGCATGGTCTGGAACTTGATCCAGCCCTGCCAGGCTTCCTTGGAGACGTTGTCGAAAATGCGCTGACCCAGCGGGCCGGGGTAGGGCAGACGTTCCAGCCCTTCTGCTTCGCGACCCAGTTTTACGCACTGTACTGTTCTTGCCATGATGATGTTCACTCCGTGAGTATGCTGAAAGATTGTGACATTACCGTGAATCCTTGCCCAAATCCAGCGCTTGGGCGGAATCGTATACATGCCAGCGGTGCTTTCCGAAATGTTTGGCCTGATACATGGCGATTTCGGCCTGGCGCAGCAATTCCAGCGAGTCCTCCGGGCACATTTTCCCGGTGCAGATGGCAATGCCCATACTGCAGGACAGGCGAAGCGCAGGTTTGGTGACGTCAAACTGCAACTCTTCGATGGAAGCGAGCACGCGCTGCGCCAGCTTTTCGATCTGGTGACTTTCCGAATCGGCAATCAGGATGGCGAATTCGTCGCCGCCCATGTGGTACAGGCTCTCGTTGCGGCGCGATTGCAGCATCAGCGTCTGCGCGACGCTTTTCAGTATCTTGTCGCCGACGGCGTGCCCGTGGGCGTCGTTGATGTTCTTGAAGTCGTCCAGGTCGAAATACAGCAGCGACAGGCTCTGGCCATTGCGCTGCGCCTGGGCGAAAGAACGCGCCAGATCCTCCTCGAAACGGCGGCGGTGATACAAACCGGAGAGTGAATCGCGCGCGGCGAGCGCTTGCGCATCTTGCAGCCGCGCCCGTTCTTCGGTCACGTCTTCGTAAATCCAGATACGGCCGATGTAACGGTCTCCGGCGGCATCGGGCACCACGCAGGAGCGGCTGCGAATGATGCGCCCGTTGCGTAACGGCGTATCGAAATGGGAGCTGATGCCGTATTGCTTGAGCGCCGCGTCCACTTCCTGCATGAGCGCATCCGGGTGCTCCATCATGTCGCTGGCCTGCGAGATCAGCTCGGTATCGCGCTGCCCGGTGTAATCGTCGGTTTCGGAAAGTCCCCACAGGCGGCGGCATTCGTGATTGACGAATTGCACGCGGCGCGCGGTATCCACGAACATGATGCCGACCGGCAGGATGGAGATCAGCGCGTTCAGTCGCGCCTGCTCGACATACAGGGCATGCGAATAACTCTGCTGCGACTCGACTCGCGCGCGCAACGCCGCCGCCATATTGCTGAAACTGCGGGCCAGCTTGCCCAGTTCATCCTGCGGCAGGTCTATGGGCATGACCGCATTGAGGTTGCCGTGTGCCATCAATTCGCTGGCGCGGGTGATTTCCTGCAGCGGCTTGACCAGGCGCCGTACCAGGAAAAAGAAGACAGCCGTGCCGATGGCAAACCACAGCGCGGCTATCGTCAACAGTTCGGTACGCAGGCTGCGTTCGAGGACGTGGATAAAGCCGGTATTCACACCATAGGACAGCGTGCCGAAAGGCTTGCCGTCATGGAGCAGCTGGATTGTGCGGCCGAAACAGGTGTTGCTGCGCTCCGCCAGGGTTGTTTCCCCGGCCGGGAGGTTGCCGGTGGCGGCCAGCAGCTTGCCTGTGGAATCCTGCACGGAAAGATAACAATAACCGTGCATGTCAGACACTTCCCTGAGCAACCGTTGCAGGTCATCGTGGTTGTGCGCGGCCGGCCCGGTGGTCAGCGCCATGGCGAGGATATGGGAGCGCTGCTGCATGTCGTCTTCGATGTGATGCGCCAGAAACTGGTTCAGCATCTGGAACACGTTCAGGATGATCAGCAGCAGGGCAGTACTGGCCAGCAGTATCGTGCCGACGAAGAATTTGATTTGTAACGGTCGGGAAAACAGCCAGTTGAGCATGATGTTTTCCGCGAAATCCTAGCGCAACGCCAGCACGAAAACTTTGGAGCGCCGCTGATAGTTGTACAGCGTCTTCTTCTGCGCCGGGAGCTGTTCCACATCGGCTTCCTTGAAACCGCGCTCGACGAACCAGTGCGCGGTGCGCGTCGTGAGCACGAACAGTTTGTGCAACTTCATGCCCTTGGCCCGTGCCGCGATGTGCTTGAGCAGCACGTCGCCGTAGCCGTGATCGCGGTAGGCAGGCTGCACCGCCAGGCAGGCCAGTTCGCCGGCCTTTTCGTCGGCAAAGGGATACAGCGCCGCGCAACCGATGATGCGGTGACCGTGCTCCAGCACCACGAAACGACCGATCTCCTGCTCCAGCAATTCGCGCGAACGCCGCACCAGGATGCCCTCGGCTTCCAGCGGTTGCAGCAATTGCAGGATGCCGCCCACGTCCTTGATGGTCGCATCGCGCAGGGTATTGAGCGTGCTTTCCACCACCATGGTGCCTATGCCGTCATCGCTGAACAGCTCCTGCAACAGCGCGCCGTCGGTATGGCGGCTGACCAGATGCGTGCGCGCCACGCCCGCTTCGCAGGCGCGCACCGCGCAGGGCAGGAACAGGCCCACGTCGTCCGGCAGCTTGCGCTTGCCGCTCAGTATCTTGTTCGCCTCCACGACAGTCAGCTCTTTCAGCAGCTCGCCGTCTTTGGCATGCACGCCGTCGGTATCCGTCAGGAAAATCAGTTTGTCCGCATCCAGCGCGATGGCGGTCGCCGTGGCCACGTCTTCCAGCGTAAGGTTGAAAACCTCGCCCGTGGGCGAATAGCCCAGCGGCGACAACAGCACCACCTCGCCGAATTCCATGCGGTCCTTGAGCGCCGCGACATCCACCTTGCGCACGCAACCGGTGTGCATCAGGTCCACGCCGTTGATCACGCCGATGGGCTGCGCGGTGATGAAATTGCCGCCCGCCACGCGGATATCGGCATTGGCCATGGGCGAATTCGCCAGACCGACCGAAAGCAGCGCCTCGATTTCCACCCGCACCCGGCCGACGGCTTCCTTCACGCATTGCATGGTCTCGGCATCGGTGAGGCGTATGCCTTGATGATAAGTGCCCTCGATATGGTTTTGCGCCAGCCGCTGCTCAATCTGCGGCCGCGCGCCGTGCACCAGCACCAGACGTATGCCCAGCGCCGCCAGCAGGTTGAAATCATGCGTCAGTTCGACAAACTTGCCGTCTGCCACCACCTCGCCGCCAAACGCCACGACAAACGTCTTGCCGCGGAAAGCATTGATATAAGGCGCTACGGAACGGAACCACGCGACGAAATCGGGTGAAGAACTGGCGGGGACGGCTGGCATGGTGACGGGATTACTCCTCAAACGGTGGAGAAGCTCAAGATTCGGCGGGTTGATTATATTTCAAATCATGGGGGAGGGAGGGGTGGGTTGGCGGGGCTTGCCGATTCGGTCCGGAACGCGCGGGGAGCTGTAGGGGCGAATTCATTCACACTATTGATCCGTCCAAGTGAAGCTTGAAGTATTACACCCAACCCCCTCTAACTCCCCCTTGTACCCGCAAGGAGTACGCCGGTGGGTACCCCGCAGCTGCGCTGCGACCCTTCCGCAGTCAGGGGGAGAGCAGAATCTGCTCCTCCCCTGAAGTGGGGTAAGCAGGCAAGCCGCGCAGCGGATGCTCGCACAAGGGGAGACCGGGAGGGGTTTGAGCTTGATGAGCATCTGAGCCAAGGTTGCCAAGGAAAGGAGAGACAGCACTTTTCAAGAAGGCCGGCTCCATGCCCGGAGCCGGCCTTCTCGTTACGCTGACGAGATCGCGCTGCGGTCAGGGCGTCGTTGGCGGGATGCTGATGCAAGAGCCCGGATCCACCAGGGTGACAACACCAACCATCAACGGCGGGGGAGTGTTCGTAGTCTGCGCCGGGTTCTCCAAGTTGAACGTGCCTGCAGTTTGCTGGAGCCGGAAGCCGCCGGTGCCGGCGGCCTGGTTGCCCGTGAACTGCATGCACAGGTTCGGACCGGGGGCGACTAGAGCGCTGGTCGTCACCAGCACGTCCATTAGGCCGAGGTTGTTCCCGGAAAGGATGTTGTCTCTCACCCCGATCCGGGCTTGGGTGGCGTCAGCTACGGTGATGACCATCCCTTCTTCCGTGTTCCCGGTGATGGTGTCGCCGACGATGGTCACGATCGGCACGCTGGAGTCGGCGCTCGCCGCCAACACGATACCTTTGCGGCCGTTGTTGGAGATGCTCGGGTTGTTCGACACGTCGGCCGACAGTTCGGCAGCTTCCACGGCGAGGACGATCCCACCCCCGGCGTTGCCCTCAATCGTATTTCCGCGAATCCGGATATCGAGACGAGGCGAGCCTGGTAGCGCCGGGGGCACCGGTACCGGCGCGGTGGACGCGGCCGTGATTCCGACGGCTCCGGCCCCTCGCACCTCGTTGCCAGTGATAAGGGCCGTGACGGACGATACCGTCCCCAAAGCGTCGACACGGATGCCGTCGGCGCCCGCCCCGGAGATCACGTTCCCGTCGATGAGCAGTTCCACCGTCGTTCCGGTTGTGATCACTTCAGCCCCCAGGTCCTGGACGCCGTTGTCGATCCGGATGGCGCGGTCGCGTCGGGCCGGGTCCAAGGCGATGTCGATGAACTGGTTCGCCCGGATCTCGTTGACGACCGGTGCGACCCCGCTGGGGTCCATGAGCTGGATGCCGTCTCGGATCGTGTTCTTGAGCACGTTGTCGTGGATGCTGAATCCGCTGACTTCGATTCCCAAGACCCCCTCGCCGAGGGTCGATTCGATCGACAGCCCGGCCACCTCGTTGCCACCGGCCAGAAAGACCCCCACCCCGTCTGCTTGGGCAAAAATGGGGCCCGGCGGGAGGATTCGACCGCCTGTATTGGTGATCGCAGGCGCAACGCCTGCGTTCGCCACCACCAGGTCGCGGGCCACAGCGTTCACGGTCCACGGGACCGTGAGAGCAACCCCCTGGCCGATGAGCCGCTGACCGTCTTTCAGGATGATCCCCTGGTCCTGTCCGATCGTCCCAATGCCGGTGAGGACGAAGATGGTATCACCTGCACCGGAGGCAGACTCCGCTGCGAGGAGAGTGGCGAAGGGGGCGTTTTGGCTGCCATCTCCGCCAGGGGCGGCGTTATTCTGAACGAACCAGACCTGCTTCGCGTCGACGGTGATGTTCACGGTGGCACTGCTCTGGAGCGTTGCATTCACGGTGTTCGCGGCCGTGTAGCCGAAAGTGGTCGTCCCGCTGAAACCGGGGGGCGGGGCGTAGGTGACGCTCCCGTCGTCGTTCAGGACCACCGTCCCCTGGGTTCCGGCAGCGTTCACCGCTGCGATACTCGCCACATCCCCGTTGGTGTCGTTGCCGAGCAGGTCACTCGCGGCCAGGGTGACGGCGGCATTGGTAATATTGGATAAGGTGAAGGCCATCGTCACGCTATCATTTACTGCAACCGGGGGTGCAGCAACCGGGGGAATGTCGACGTTGCCGTTGCCGGGGAGAGGTCCGCCAACGCCGCCACTACCGCCGCATCCGGGCAGCAGGGCTAATCCGACAACCAGGAGCACCCCGACCGGAACCATCCAAATCTCTCTTGTTCTCTGGCTCATGTGCGTTCTCCTGGTTATTTCAAATAAAAAAGGGGACTGACTTATTTTTAGCTCTTTTGCGGATGCCCCTGGCCGCGCAGTTCGATCCGTCTTCCCAGCCTTGCGGCGATGGCATCGATAAAGGCCGCTCCGCCGGTCAACTGGCCGCGCTGCACTTTTTATCGTGGTCTCCGAAATTGACTGTTCAAGGATGTGTGTGCAGGGCTCCATTCTGTAGAGCAGTACACCATCGAACCATTAGGGAGACGCCTCAAAATGCATGGGGGATACTATGTAAATAAAAAGGAAATCCTCGGGGGTCAGAAGAAGCCTCAGGAGAAGCCTCGGGGGACGGAGAAGCCTTGGGGAACAGGTCTTGCATTACGACATTTCAAAAAAATCACATTCCATAGCGCCGCACTGCATGATTGTTATTGCGCATTAACCTACTGAAAATCCCCCCACAACGTTTGCAACGCCGCTATCCCTGCAATCGCCGCCGTCTCCGTACGCAACACCCGCAGTCCGAGCAGGACGGGAATGAACCCAACCTGTTGCGCCACGTGTATTTTTCTTCAGGTAGTTATCTGGTGCGCGTGAATTCGTACCTGCAAAGGACGCCAGACGCCGTGAAGCCATGCCAAATCATCGGTTTAGCCCGGTAGGGTGGACACGTTTGTGCCCACGCGGTTACCAAGGAAAGAAGCGTCCCAGCTTGAGCACCCCCCCTTGCTTTTGCTATGGTGCGTTCATGAAAACCGTCGGCAAACGCAAACAACCTGCAATCACCTACGCTGCATCCGGCGCGTTGCTGGCTGAGGGGGCGCGTTTCAACGACGAAATGCACGGCCTGCCGACAGGCGCGGTAACCTTTCTCCCCAAGGGCGTCTATTTTTTCAAACGTCATGAAGATGCCAACCGTCAGCAACAAGAATGGCTGACCCGAGGCATGGCGCTGATCGCCCAGCAACGACGTTCAGATGGAACAGCCAAGTAGAAGGGTGGGCACGTATGTGCCCACGCGGTTGCCAGAAGTACTTGAAGAGATGTTGAAATGCTAGGCCACGTGGGTGGGCGTGCGTGAGACTCTGGTTCGGCGCAATCAGCTATTTTGTAGCTTAAGCAGGCTGATTCCAGGCACTATGAAACCGGACAGAAACCTAGAAAGCAAATAAATCTGTCCCCTTTTTTCGAATACGCAAGTAGTCAACAAATAAAAAGGGGTGCCTGCTTTTTTGGTCGAAATTGAATCGGTTCTTTTTTGTTATGAGCAACGTGAACTTTGACAATATTGCACACATGGGATCGACACTTATGCATCGACAAATTGCACCGAATGGGCATCGTCCGAGTATCGTACGTCTGAGAATTGATCTACACCATCTCATTTCCATATTTTTGGCCAGTAAGCCGATTGCGGAACTAGTCGATAAGGAACCCGAATACGCTACACGCGATCTTCTATCTTATGAGTTAGAGGACGCAGAAATATCTCGCCTCCTATTGTCGGCGGCAATCACTTTGCGAGTTTTGGACGACAGAGAGAGAAAAGACCTAGACTGCTTCTCGCTGCAATGCGGGACCATAATCAAGAAGACCCACGAGCCAGAAGTATTGAAGGGCCTAACAATTCGGGATGCTTGTAACAAAATCATTCACGCAATCGATGTTCAGTTTGACAGGACATGTCAATTTGGTACCTACCAGCATCTTGGTTCGACCTTCCGTCTTGAGGGACAATACAAGGGAGACACATGGCGGGCCACCATTAACGCTTATGAGTTTGCTAGAGAAGGCCTCAGGGCAGTACGTGACCTTTAGCGCCGTCGGTTTTAACACGGCTGGCCCCGTAACGACAAGGGGGCAATCTGCCCCCCTTTTGTGTAATTTTAACCGCTATTCTAAAGCTTCCCAATTCCAGCATTAAGTAAGTCTTTTTTCAATTCAACAAAATTGTTGTCGAGTAGCGTTTCAACGCTACTAAATGTTCCAGGCCCGCCACCAAAACTGTGGTCCATTTCGTAAGCAAACAGTACTGCATTTCGCTTCTTATCCTTAATATAGACCTTAAGGTCAACCAAGCTAAAGTGAACTGCATCCCAAGCATACCGGTAATCATAAACGACAAAATAATCGCTATCGCCTGTTGCATCTACCGCCAATGAGCGAAAGAGGGTTTCCAGTCTCCCTCCTACATCATATTTGTCAATTTCTAATTTCTTCACTTGAATCGAATGTATAGCTGAAAAATTTACAGCCTTGTCTACCGTTAACGACTTTGTTGCGCAACCTGATAACGATAACAAAATAATGCCAACGAAAAAAATGACTCTCATATCTTTTCCTTGTCCTTTGTTTGAAATATTCGCGGGGTTGCGCATTACGACATCCCCAAACAACCCCATCCCATAGCGCCAAACAACACAATCATTACCGCACATTTCCCTACTGAAAATCCCCCCACAACGTCTGCAACGCCGCAATCCCGGCAATCGCCGCCGTCTCCGTACGCAAAACCCGCGGCCCGAGCAGCACGGGAACAAACCCGGCCTGTTGTGCAACATTGGCCTCATCCACCGTAAATCCACCCTCCGGCCCGATGAGCAAAGTGGCACGACCCTGCGGCTTGGGCTGCGACTGGAGATTGCTAGCCCCTCCCGGCAACAAAATGAATTTGCTGCCTGCCGCCTGTCGCATCTCTCCCAGCCATGTCACCAGGTCTTGCGGCGCATGCAGTTGCGGCAGGGTGTTGCGGCCGCTCTGTTCGCAGGCGGATACGGTGACGTTGCGCCAATGTTCACCGCGCTTCTCGGCGCGGGCGCCGGTGAGCTTGGCCACGCTGCGCTGCGTCTGCACCGGCACGATTTCCGCCGCGCCCAGTTCGGTGGCTTTTTGCACGACCCAGTCCATCTTGTCGCTGGTGCACATGGCTTGTGCCAGCACGATGTGCAGGCCGGACTCCGGCTGGCCCAGGAAGGTTTGCAGGTTGCCGAGCATGACGTGCTTGCCGCTGATGGCATTGATGGTGGCGTCGAGGGCGTTGCCCAGTCCGTCGAAGATCTGTACCGCGTCGCCCACGCGCAGGCGCAATACCCGGCTGGCGTGGTGGGCGGCTTCGGGTGGCAGTTCGCAGTTGGTGCTCAGCGGGAGGGGCGGCGGGCAGTAGAATCTGGGCGCGGACATGGTCGGTAAAGGGCTACGGGACGGGCGTGATAATATAACGGCCAGAAAAATACGGGCGGGAATTAGGATTTCATACCTTTACCGAGTTCGGTATGCCCGTTTCCCCCAACCGAGCGTGTGTTGTTGGGGCTTTAGCCCCTTACAACCACGGCCTACTCCTTGCGGGTACAACCCTCCCCCGTTGGGAGAGGGAGCAAACGAATTGCTTCGCAAACTTTTCAATTACTGTCGAAAATCAGGGAATCCTAAATCCATGGTCAGTCTGCAACCCCCTTTGTGTGATTTCGGCTGGAAAGCCCGTCCGTTCGACCTGCTGGGCGTGGACGGCAAACGCCATACGCTGGAAAGCGCCTGCGGCAAGAACGGCCTGCTGGTGATGTTCATCTGCAACCATTGCCCCTACGTCAAGTCTGTGCGTGACCGCATCATCCGCGACGTGCGCGAATTGCAGCAGCACGGCATTAACAGCATTGCCATCATGTCCAACGACCCGGCAGACTATGCGGAAGACTCGTTCGACAACATGAAGAAGGTGGCGCAAGAGTTCAACTATCCGTTCCCTTATGTGTGGGACGAGACGCAGCAGATCGCGAAAGATTACGGCGCGGTGTGCACGCCGGATTTCTTCGGTTTTAATGCCAGGCTGGAATTGCAGTATCGCGGGCGTCTGGACGCTTCGCGCAAGGAAGCGGTGCCGGATGCGCCGCGCGATTTGTTCAATGCCATGCTGCAGGTGGCGCAGACCGGGCAGGGGCCGCGCGAACAGATCGCCAGCATGGGCTGCTCGATCAAATGGAAAGGTGAAGCGTGAAGATTCTCATTTTGGGCGCGGGGCAGGTCGGTTCGACGGTGGCGGAGAACCTGGTCGGTGAGGCGAACGACATCACGGTGGTGGATTCGGACGGCGACAAGCTGCGCCAATTGCAGGACAGGCTGGATTTGCGCACGCTGGTTGGCAATGCCGCCCATCCGTCCACGCTGGAAAAAGCGGGCATCGCCGACACCGACATGCTGCTGGCGGTGACGCAAAGCGACGAAGTGAACCTGGTGGCGTGCAAACTGGCGTACAGCTTGTACAACACCCCGACGCGCATCGCGCGCATCCGTGCCACCGACTATCTCAATCGCGAGACGGTGTTCAACAAGGATAACTTCTGCGTCGACTTCTCCATCTGCCCGGAGCAGATCCTGACCGAATACATCACCAAGCTCATCGAATTCCCGGAAGCCTTGCAGGTGCTGGAGTTTGCCGACGGCATTGTGTCGCTGGTGGCGGTGCGTGCGTTCGAAGGCGGACTGCTGGTCGGCAAGCCGCTGAGTTACCTGCGTTCCCACATGCCGCACGTGCAGACGCGTGTCGCAGCGATCTTCCGCCAGGACCGCGCGATCATTCCCGAAGGCGGTACAGTAGTGCAGGCCGGCGATGAAATCTTCTTTATCGCGGCGTCCGACAATATCCGCCGCGTGCTGAAAGAAATGCGCCGCATGGACAAGCCGACCAAGCGCGTGATGATCGTTGGCGGCGGCAACATCGGGCGGCGTCTGGCCAAGGCGCTGGAAAGCGATTACAGCGTCAAACTGATCGAGTTCAACAAGAGAGCCTGCCAGAGGCTGGCCAGCGAGCTGACCAATACGCTGGTGCTGAACGGCGACGGCACCGACGAAAAACTGATGCAGCAGGAGAATGTCGGCGAGATTGACGTGTTCTGCGCGCTCACCAACGACGACGAGAACAACATCATGTCGGCCCTGTTGGCCAAACAGGGCGGCGCGCGCAAAGTGCTGTCGCTGATCAACCGCAGCGCCTATGTCGACTTGGTGCAGGGCGGCAAGATCGACATCGCGATTTCCCCGGCACAGGTCACCATCGGTTCGCTGCTGGATGACGTGCGCCAGGGCGACGTGGTTGCGGTGCACTCGTTGCGGCGCGGTGCGGCGGAAGCGCTGGAACTGGTGGCGCATGGCGACCGCGATTCTTCGCGCGTGGTCGGGCGCCGCATCGGCGAAATTGACCTGCCCAAGGGCGCGACCATCGGCGCACTGGTGCGCGGCGGCGAAGTCATCATGGGTCACCACGATATGGTGATTGAGGCGGAAGACCATGTGATCGTCTTCGTCGTCGACAAGAAGATGGTGAAGAAGGTCGAAAAACTGTTCCAGGTCAGTCTCGGGTTCTTCTGATGGGGCGCTTATATACCGTTATTCACGCCCTGGGACTGATGCTGGTGGTGTTCAGCTTTGCCTATCTGCTGCCGGCCGCCACGGCGCTGATCTACGGCGACTACATCATGCTGTGGGATTTCATGCTGACCATGCTGTGGACGGTCTGCGGCGGGGCGCTGATGTGGTTGCTGACGCGCCGCCACAAGGGCGAACTGTCCATACGCCACGGCTACCTGCTGGTGGTGGCGATGTGGACGGCGATGCCCGCCTTCGCCACCATTCCCTTGCTGATGATAATTCCCAACCTGTCGTTCACGGACGCCTATTTCGAGACCATGTCCGGAATCACCACCACCGGGGCAACGGTACTGACCGGCCTGGATAACCTGCCTCCCGCGCTCAATATCTGGCGGCATGAACTGAACTGGCTGGGCGGTCTGGGCATCATCGTGCTGGCCGTGGCGGTGCTGCCGCTACTCGGCATCGGCGGACGCCAATTGTTCAAGGCCGAGACGCCGGGCCCGATGAAGGATACTGCGCTGACGCCGCGCATCGCCGAGACGGCGCGCAACCTGTGGCTTGTGTATGCGACCATCACGCTGGTCTGCATCGGCACGCTGAAGTGGGCGGGCATGAGCTGGCTGGATGCTGTGTGCCATTCCTTTTCCGCCATGGGTCTGGGTGGTTTCTCAACGCATGATGCCAGCATCGGCTATTTCAATTCGCCGCTGATTGAGTTCGTCATGATCGTGTTCATGCTGTTCGCGGTCGTCAACTTCGCCACGCACTTCCTTGCATGGCGGGGCAAGTCCCTGTCCATCTACAAGCACGATGCGGAAGGCGTGGCCTCGATTTCGCTAATCCTGGGCAGTTGCGTCGCGATTGCGTTCTTTCTCTGGTGGAACAATGTCTACACCGACTTCACGGTAGCCTTGCGCCATGCCAGCTTCAACCTGGTATCCATCGCCACCAGTTCCGGTTACGCCAGTGTGGACTATGCGCAATGGCCGATTTTTGCCCCTCTGTGGATGATGTTCCTGACGGCCATTGCAGCCAGCTCCGGCTCCACCGGCGGCGGCATCAAGATGATCCGCACGCTGGTGCTGGTCAAGCAGGCGGGTCGCGAGTTCCTCAAGCTACTGCACCCGGCAGCGATCAATCCGATGAAGATCGGCGGCCAGGTGATCGCGAACAACATCGTATTTGCCGTACTGGGCTTTATATTTCTGTATTTCATGACGCTGGCGTCGCTTACCTTTATATTGCTGATCACCGGCATGGATTTCATCTCGGCATTGACTGCCGTACTTGCCATGGTCAACAACTGCGGTCCGGGGCTGGGGGCGGTCGGTCCGGCCAGCAATTACCAGGGGCTGACCGACTTTCAAACTTGGGTATGCACATTTGGCATGCTGATCGGACGACTGGAGATTTTTACCGTTCTGATCCTGTTTACGCCCGCTTTCTGGAAACGCTGAAACGGCGGGGCACGCGGAAACATTGAACGGCTGATAATAAATGCGGTAGCATCTCGGCTGGAGGGGTTTCCGCCGCAAGAGCGGAAGTCGATCAATAAGGAAAAAGGGTGACAACGTGGGTGAAGGGCTGGCTGGTATCCGTGTAGTGCTCATCGACGACAGCAACACCATACGCCGCAGCGGTGAGATATTCCTGTCGCAGGCGGGTTGCAAAGTCATTCTGGCGGAAGACGGTTTCGACGGTCTGTCCAAGGTGGTCGACAACAAACCCGACATCATTTTCGTTGATGTCATGATGCCGCGCCTGGATGGTTACCAGACCTGCGCACTCATCAAAAACCATGCCCAATTCAAGAATACCCCGGTAGTCATGCTGACCAGCCAGGACAGCCTGTTCGACCGCGCGCGCGGCAAGCTGGTCGGCGCCGACCAGTACCTGACCAAACCATTCAGCAAGAAAAGCCTGATTGAAGCAGTCACTATGCATACAAACAAGCAAATTTAAGGATAGGACTATGGCAATAAACAAAGTGATGGTCGTGGACGATTCCGCAACGGAGCGCCACGTATTGGGCGACATCCTGGGCAAGAAAGGTTTTACGGTCGTGTACGCCGTCAGCGGCGAGCAGGCAGTGGAGAACTCCAAGACCGAACTGCCCGACCTGATCCTGATGGATGTGGTGATGCCGGGACTGAACGGCTTCCAGGCGACCAAGGCGATCACCCGTGATCCCGCCACGCAGCACATTCCCATCATCATCTGCACCACCAAAGGACAAGAGACCGACAAGATCTGGGGTCTGCGCCAGGGGGCGAAGGATTACATCACCAAACCGATCGGCGCCGCTGAACTGCTCGGCAAGATCGCGGCATTAAGCTAGGAACCGGGGCACATGTCCAAACGCTTCAACCTGCGCGAATTCCAGCAAAGCGTGCTGGATCGCCTGCAAGCCCAAATGGCGAGCGGCGGCACCCGCATTTCAACGCTGGGTGTGCAGGTGGGGGATGAGTTCTGGCTGGTCGACATGTCCGACATCAACGAAGTTTTACCTTTGCCGTCGCTGACCGGCGTGCCGCTGACCAAGCCCTGGTATTGCGGTGTGGCCAACGTGCGCGGCAATCTGTACAGCATCGTCGATTTCGCCGTATTCAAGGGCGGCTCGACAACCCCGCGCGAAGGGCAGAGCCGGGTTCTGCTGGCCGGCCATAAATTCGCCTTCAATGCGGGATTGCTGGTGTCGCGCGTGCTGGGCATGCGCAATGCCACGGAATGGCAACGCAGCGAGCAGGACGGCGAAGTCCGCCTGCAGGACGGCAACGGACAGGTATGGCGCAAGCTGGATATGGCGCAATTGCTGCAGCAACCGGAATTTTTACAAATTGGTGCGTAACACGCGCCCGGGGGGATGAGGAAATGGCTTTCAAGTTACCATTCAAAATGTCGGGGAAATCATCTCCCGGCTTCGTCAAAAAGGGCGACGGCAGGGCGAAAGAGATCAAGACGGTCCAGATTCCCTGGTTCAGCAAGCAATCTTTCGACAGGCAACTTCGCGTTCTCGGCGGCTTGCTCCTGGTATTCCTGTTCATCGCGGCGGCATTCACCTACTTGGATACGCGCGACACCTCTTACGGCTCACGCTATGTGGGGCAATCCTCCAAACTTCTGATGTTGTCGCAGCGCCTGGCCAAGGACGCGGCAGCCAGCTTCTCCGGCGACTACGTGGCGTTCGAGGGGCTGGAAGCGACACGTGCCGAATTCAATTCCATTCTTACTGCCCTCGATCAGGGCAGTGAAGCATTCCCCCCCACGGAAGGGGATGCGCGCGATTCACTGGCAGACCTGCTGATGCACTGGAAGCGCATGAGCGCCCTGCTGGACCAACTGGAAAAAGGCCGTCCCTTGCTGGTGACGCTGGAACGCGGCGCGGCAGGCCAGCGCGACATGCTGAATCTGGCAGGTCAGGTTGCGGCGCGCGCCACACCGGCTTATGCCGCCAAGGCCGACCGCCTGAATCGCCTGATCGAGCAGATCACCAGCGCGGTGCAAATGGTGCTGACCTCGGCCTCGACCGAGGATTTGCCGGGACTGGAACCCAAGATGCGCGAAGCGGCGGCTTTGCTCAATGAAATGCCGCAGAACGATGCAACCGTGCAACTGCTCAAGGACGACTTTGAAGGTTACCAGTCGGTCGTGGGCTTTATCGCGGCCAATGCGGGCGACGTGCTGACTTCGCGTCTGGCGGGCAAACGGGTGCTGGAAGAAGGCGACCAGTTGCTGGCCGCTACGCAGAATCTGGTCAACAACTACCAGGGTTCAACCGTTGGACGCCTGACCAGTTTCGTGGTGTTCTTCTCCGGCGGCATGCTGCTGTTGCTGTTGCTGCTGCTTTCCAAGATTTACCTGGACGAATCCAAGCGCCGCGAGCGCGAGGCGGCGCAAACCAACCGCAACAACCAGCAGGCCATTCTGCGGTTGATGAATGAACTGTCCGACCTTGCGGACGGCGACCTGACCATCCGCGCGACGGTGTCGGAAGACATCACCGGCGCGATTGCCGACTCGGTCAACTACACCACAGACGAGCTGCGCAAACTGGTTTCGCGTGTGACCACCGCCTCGTTGCAGGTGGAAAAGGCCACAGCCGAAGCCGGTACAGTGACCAAGGAACTGTTGAACGCGACGCAGAAGCAGGCGTCGGAGATTCGCGACGCCGGCGGCGCGGTTGAACTGATGACCAAGTCGATTCAGGAAGTCGACACCAGCGCGGCACAGTCGGCCGAAGTGGCGCGGCGTACGCTGGAAGTGACCGAGCAGGGCACGCGCGCCGTGCAGAATTCGGTGTCCAGTATGGACGGCATCCGCGAACAGATTCAGGACACCGCGAAACGCATCAAGCGGCTGGGCGAAAGCTCGCAGGAGATCGGCGAAATCGTGGACCTGATTTCGGACATTACCGAACAGACCAACGTTCTGGCGCTGAACGCCGCCATTCAGGCGGCGTCGGCCGGTGAAGCGGGACGCGGCTTCGCGGTGGTTGCGGAAGAAGTTCAGCGCCTCGCGGAACGTTCCGGCGAGGCGACCAAACAGATCGGTATGCTGGTGAAGACCATTCAGGGCGACACGCAGGAAGCCGTGTCCGCGATGGAAAAGAGTACGCAGGGCGTGGTGGACGGAGCCGAACTGTCCAACGCGGCCGGTCAGGCGCTGCGCGAGATTGAAAAATCCACGCGCGAACTGACCGACTTGGTGAACAGTATCTCGGTGTCCACCCAGGTGCAGACCGACATGGCGAACGAAGTGGTGGATTACATGGGCGACATTCTGAAGATTACCGAGCAGACTTCGGTCAGCACGCAGCGTACCAACGCGTCGGTAGCCCAATTGGAAAGTCTGGCATCCGAACTTAACAGCTCCGTTGCGGGCTTCAAGTTGTAAAGGGCCAACGTGCAGGCGCAATTCAATCCACTGCCGCTATTGTCGGTCAAGCCGGGGCTGGACAGCTCGCTGGCGAATATCAGCCGCGAGCTTGAGAGCTTTTTCGCGTCCCCCGGAAACAACCAGCAGGCGCTGAAGAGCGCGCTGGATGACCTGCACCGCATCAGCGGCGTGCTGCGCATGCTGTCCCTGACCGGACTGTCGGTGTTTTGCGCCGAGCTGGAAAAACTCCTGCGGGAACTGCAGAATGCGGGCGCTGTGAGCGCCGCGCAGCGCGATGCCATACGCCGCGCCCTGTTCGGCCTGACCCATTATCTGGATGCGCTGGCCGACGGCGCCAGCAATGCCACCCTGCGTTTGTTCCACGAATACCAGGAACTGGCGCAGGCGCGCGGGCTGGAAATGGCCTTCGACATGGACCTGTTCTACCCGTCGTTGCGCGTGGATTTGCCGGACGCCCTGCTGCAGGCGCCGCAGGAGAACGACGCGCCGAAGCGCATCAAGGCCGCCCGCGTGCAATACCAGCGCGCCCTGCTGAAATGGTTGCGCAACGAAGACAAGGCGGAAGCCCTGCGCGTGATGATGGCGACGGTGCGCAGCATCGTTCCCTGCGTGCCGCAGAACCAGCAGCGCACGTTCTGGTGGGTCGCATTCGGCCTGCTGGAATGCATGGTCCATGAAGGCATTCCGCCGGAACTGAACTACAAGAAATCGCTCAGCCGCATCGACATCAAGATGAAATCGCTGACCGAGGGCAACGTCTTCGACGAAGAACTGCACACCAGCGAAATGCTGTATTTCATCGCGCGCAGCCACGCGGTCAGCGAGACGGTCGACCAGATCAAGCAGGTTTTCGAACTGGACGTGTATCTGCCGGAAGACCAGCCCATGCCGCCCAGCGAAACGGCAGCCCTGCTCAACAACATGCGCGCGCAACTCAATGTGGTCCAGAATTCCTGGGAACAATGCGTTGCCGACGATGCGGATGCGTGCACGAAGTTCGCTGCGGACATGGAGACGCTGTACGGCATGTCCGAGCAGCTGGATCGCAACACCCTGCAATTCCTGAGCAAACAGATACACGCCAGCGCACAGCACGCGGAAACGCCCGAGAAAGCCCAGCGCATATCCATGGACATGGCGATGGCGCTGCTGCTGCTCGACAGCGGCATTCAGCATTACCAGCACCTGGGCAGCGGCTTCCAGGAACAGGCGCGCATCCTGAGCTCGCGCCTGCAGGCCGGCATGATGCGCCAGCCCGAGGACGAGAACAAACTTGCCAACCTGATCTCGCTGTATTGCGAGATGGAGCAGCACGAAGTCATGGTGCCGCTGGCGAACGAAATGCAGGGCAACCTGCAGCACATCGAGCAGAACCTGAACGCCTTCTTCAACAACGCCGCAAAGCGCGCCGAACTGTCCCAGGTCGGCAGGTTGCTGAGCCAGGTGCAGGGCGGTCTGCATATCCTGTCGCTGGATACCGCCGTGCAACTGATGGGCATGCTGCGTCAGGTAACCGACCGCTACGTACATGGCGGGACGCCTTCCGCCGCCGAAATGCGCACAGTGGCCACGGCCCTCAGCACGCTGGAAGACTACGTGCACGGCCTGGTGCTCGGCCAAAAACCCGATCCTTCCGCGTTGAGCAGCGTATTGCAGGAAATCACCGACATGCGCTCCGAGGCGGGCCACGAGGAAATTCCCGCGCAGGAAGAAGAAGCAGTGCCGGCCGGCGTATCCATCCGTGCGGGCGGCGAGGACGAAGAACTGCTGGAAGTGTTCCTCGAAGAAGCGCGCGAAGTCATGGAGACTCTGCGCAGCAATCTGGAAATCAGCCGCTTGCATATAGACAGCCGCGAACCGCTGGTCACGATGCGCCGCGGATTCCACACGCTGAAGGGCAGCGGCCGCATGGTTGGCCTCACCGAGCTGGGCGAAGTTGCCTGGGCAGTGGAACGCGCCATGAACAAATGGCTGCAGGAAAACAAACCCGCCACGCCCGCGCTGCTGGACATGATAGGCGACGCCGAAGTGTTGTTCCAACACTGGATCGACATGCTGAAGAGCGGCAGCACGACCGCCACCATCGACACTTCCTGGCTGCTCACAGTGGCGGACTGTATCGAAAACGGCAAGCCGATTCCCCAGCCCGAGATCAAGCAGTCTGCTCCTGAGCCCGAGCCAGAACCCGAACCGCAACTGACATTCGCTCCGGAACCGGTTGTGCAAGCCGCGGCCGTGGTCGAGCCCGAGGTTGAGAGCGAACAGGACAGCGTCGATATCGGCTCGGTCAGCCTCTCCCTGGTACTGTTCGACATCGCGACCGAGGAAGCAGCGGATCACGTGCACGCCTTGTACTCGCAACTGAAGGCGATGCACGAGAGCGATACGCACACCGTCACGTACGATTTCATGCGCGCCGCGCATACCCTGGCGGGCGTCAATCGCACCATGGGTTTCGTGATGATCGCCGAACTGGCCTACGCACTGGAAATGTGGCTGGAAGAGCGCATCGAGAAACCGCAGGCGGTGGACGATGAACAACTGGCGTTGATCGACCAGGTGGTGCTGCGCCTGGACGAAATGTGCGCTCTGGTGCGAGAACAGCGCAAGGAACCGCAGCCGCAGCCGGAATTGATCGCCAAATTGCAGGCGAGCAAACTCGCCGCAGCGGCAGAAACGCCGCCCGCAGAAACTGCAGCTCCTCTGGAACTGGATTTCGATTTGCCGGATGCGCCAGCCGCAATGTCCGCCGAAAAAAAAAACCTAGCTGAAATCAATCTGAATTTCGCGCTGCCCGAAGAAACGCCGACGGCAGCCCGCCAGGAATCGCCGGCGCCGGAGTTGCCGAAATTCGACTTTTCAGGCATCTCGCTGGAATTTGCGCCTTCTCCGGTAGCCGAACCCGCCACGGAATTCCGCTTGGAAGTATCCGAAGTTCCCGTCGCCGAACCTGAATCGGCAAAAGTGGCCGCCGCCGCAGATCAGCCGCAGAAGGAACAGCAGTCCGAACTGCGTGGGCGCGAAGTGCACGACGATGTGGACGAGCAATTGCTGCCGATCTTCCTCGAAGAAGCACACGAGCTGTATCCGCAGATAGGCAGCACCATGCGCGCATGGCGCGAAAAACCCGAAGACGAAAAGCTCGGGCGCAATCTCAAGCGCAGTTTGCACACGCTCAAGGGCAGCGCGCGCATGGCCGGCGCGATGCGCCTGGGCGAACTGACGCACCGCGTGGAAGACCGCGTGGAAAAGGCAGTGGCAGACGGCAAATTCGACGCGGATCTGTGGAACGAGCTGGATAACTACCTGGATCGCATCGGCACCGCCATCGAGCATCTGGAGCACCCGCACCTGGCCGAAGCAGCCGCCGCAGCACCGGCGGCAGAGACGCAGCCGAAAGCGGGACAGTCGAAAGACTCGCTGGAAATCACCCAATCCATTCCCAAGAAAGCGCTGGAAGTGGGCGCCGAGCGCGCCATGCAGGCAGCATTGCTGCGCGTGCGTTCCGACACGGTGGACCGGCTGGTCAACGAGGCGGGCGAGGTCAGCGTGGCGCGTTCGCGTGCCGAACTGGAACTGCAGAACTTCAAGGGCGGCGTGCACGACCTGACCGAGAGCGTGAACCGCCTGCGCAAGCAATTGCGCGAGATCGAGATCCACGCGGAAGGCCAGATGCAGGCGCGCATCTCGACCAGCGGCGACAGCGCCGAGAAATTCGACCCGCTGGAATTCGACCGGTTTACGCGTTTCCAGGAAGTCACGCGTTTCATGAACGAAAGCGTGCACGACGTGCAGACCGTGCAGCAGACACTGCTCAAAAACCTGGCCGAGACCGAAGCGGCGCTCAGCGCGCAGGCGCATCTCAACCGCGACCTGCAGCAGGGCCTGATGGCCATCCGCATGGTGCCGTTCTCCAGCGTCAGCGAGCGCCTGTACCGCATCGTGCGCCAGACCGGCAAGGAACTGGGCAAGCGTGCCAACCTTGAGCTGTTGGGCACCGAAGTCGAACTCGACCGCAGCGTGCTGGAAAAGATGACGGCGCCTTTCGAACACCTGCTGCGCAACGCCCTGGTGCACGGTCTCGAATCGCCGGAAAAACGCGCGAGCGCGAACAAGGACCCCATCGGCGAAATCCGCCTGGCGCTACGCCAGGAATCCAACGAAGTGGTGTTCGACTTCAGCGACGACGGCGCCGGACTGGACATTGCGCGCGTGCGCCAGAAGGCCGTCGAAAACGGCGTGCTGCAGGCAGACGAGGCCATCAGCGACGAACTGGCCATGCAACTGATCTTCACGCCGGGATTGTCCACCGCGCATGAAATCACCGAAATCGCCGGTCGCGGCGTGGGTCTGGACGTGGTGCGCAGCGAGATCACCGCGCTGGGCGGACGTATCGACGTAGCCTCCGAGCCCGGTCACGGCGTGCGCTTCAGCATTCACCTGCCGCTGACGCTGGCGGTGACCAAGGTGTTGACGGTGCGTGTGGGCCAGCACATCTACGCCATCCCCTCGAACATGATCGAGAACGTGCAGCAGATTAAGCCGCCCGTACTCGAAGCCGCCTATCAGCAGAAATTCATCGACTGGCAGGGCGCGCGCTACCCGCTGCATTATCTGGCGCGGTTGCTGGGCGACGAAGAAGCCGAAATCATCAGCCTGCCGCACAACCATATTCTCCTGTTGCGTGCCGGCGATAACCGCATTGCGCTGCATATCGAGGAAATCCTCGGCAACCAAGAAGTCGTGGTCAAGAACATCGGACCGCAATTGGCGCGTCTGCCCGGCATCGCGGGGGCCACGGTATCCGGTAACGGTGCGGTGATTCTGATCATCAACCCCGTGGCGCTTTCGCAACGCATCGTGTCGGCGCGCAAGCCGGTCAAGGTTGCCGTGGAAAAGGTGGAAGTACGCAAAGTGCCGGTGGTGATGGTGGTGGACGATTCGCTCACCGTGCGCAAGATCACCAGCCGCCTGCTGTCGCGCACCGGTTATCAGGTCATTCTGGCCAAGGACGGCGTGGATGCGATGGAGCAGCTCACCGAGGTGTTGCCGGACGTGATGCTGCTGGACGTGGAAATGCCGCGCATGGACGGTTTCGAACTGGCCAAGCGCATGCGTCAGGATGCCCGCACCCGTGACCTGCCCATCATCATGATCACCTCGCGCACCGCCGACAAGCACCGCATGTATGCGCTGGAACTGGGCGTGAACGAGTACATGGGCAAGCCTTACCACGAGGAAGAACTGCTGGCGAACATCGCCCGCTTCGTCACCCTGTAAGCGCCCGCGCGGCAGCGGCTATACCATTACCGGGAAAAGGCCAACGCCGCGTGCACGTCGAATTGTTAAGGTGCACGCGGGACGTTACAATGACGCCATGACCGAGTTCAATCTCACCAATCACTTCCTGATCGCCATGCCGGCGATGACCGATCCCTTTTTTGCAAAATCCCTCACTTATGTGTGCGAACACAATGAGCAGGGTGCCATGGGCATTGTGGTGAACCGTCCCATCAGCCTCACCCTGAGCGAGCTGTTTGCGCAGATCAACATGCCGCTCAAACCGGCCGAACTGGAAGACGTGCTGGTGCACTTCGGTGGTCCGGTGCAGACCGATCGCGGTTTCGTGCTGCACGATACCGTCGGGCAGTGGCAATCCACCCTGCAGGTGAACGACCATATCGGCCTGACTACCTCCAAGGATATTCTGCAGGCTGTGGGCGAAGGTCTGGGGCCGCGCAACCTGCTGGTGACGCTGGGTTATGCCGGATGGTCGGAAGGCCAACTGGAACAGGAACTTGCGGACAACGCCTGGCTCAGCGTGCCCGCGACCGACCACATCCTGTTCGACCTGCCGCCCGAAGAGCGGCTGCCGGCCGCGATGGCGCTGCTGGGCATTGATTTCGCGTCGCTTTCCGATGAGACCGGACATGCCTGACAAGGCAGGAACGAAAAAAGCAGGATCTGGGATTCAGGATTTGGGATTGAGCAAAGCGGCGGAAATCGAGAAACCGGCTACAACCCCGACAATAACTACCACTGTTCCTCCACAAATCCCAAATCCCAAATCCTGACCGGTACTTTGCTCGCATTCGATTTCGGCACCAAACGCATCGGCATCGCGGTAGGCAATACCATCTCCCACACCGCCCGGCCGCTTACGACCATCGACGACGAAAAGACCGACACGCGCTTCGCCGTCATCGCCGCGCTGCTCAAGGAATGGGAGCCGGCGGCGCTGGTGGTCGGCCTGCCCTGCAACGACGACGGTACCCCGCACGAAATGACCGCGCTGAGCCGGCGTTTCGCCAACCGGCTCAAAGGACGCTTCAATCTGCCCACGCTGCTGGTGGATGAGCGGTATACTTCCGCCGCCGCGAGCTCAGTGCTGGATGAGGAAGGGATACACGGCAGGAAGCAGAAATCCCTCATCGACCAGTATGCCGCCCAGCAGATATTGCAAGCGTATTTCGATGAACCCAGCGCGGGAATCCATGCATGAATAATCCACAATTAAACAAACACGGCGAACTCCAGCACCTGCTGACCACCGACGGCCTGCCGGTGCGCATCCTGCGGGACATTCTGGATAAAGCCACCGAATTCGTGAACGTGGCCGAAGGCCGCGAGATCAAGAAAGTCCCGCTGCTGCACGGCAAATCCGTGTTCAACATCTTCTTCGAAAACAGCACGCGCACCCGCACCACTTTCGAGATCGCGGCCAAGCGCCTGTCGGCCGACGTGGTCAACCTCAACATCGGCTCCTCCAGCACCAGCAAGGGCGAGACGCTGCTGGATACGGTGGACAACCTGTGCGCGATGCACGCCGACATGTTCGTGGTGCGCCATTCCACGAGCGGCGCGGTGCACCTGATCGCCAAACATGTCGCGCCCGAGGTGCACGTGATCAACGCCGGCGACGGCCGCCATGCGCACCCCACGCAGGCGCTGCTGGACATGTACACCATCCGCCATTACAAAAAAGAATTCCACAACCTGCGTGTCGCCATCGTCGGCGACGTGCTGCACTCGCGCGTGGCGCGTTCGCAAATCCACGCGCTGACCACGCTGGGCGTGCCCGAAGTGCGCGTGGTTGCGCCAAAGACGCTGCTGCCCAGCCAGGTTGAAAAACTCGGCGTGCGGGTATTCCACGACATGGAAAACGGCCTCAAGGATGTCGATGTGGTGATGATGCTGCGCCTGCAAAACGAACGCATGGAAGGTGCACTGCTGCCCTCGGCGCAGGAGTATTTCAAATATTACGGCCTGACGCAGGAACGTCTGGCGCGCGCAAAAAGCGATGCCATTGTGATGCATCCGGGGCCGATGAACCGCGGGGTCGAGATCGACTCCAGCGTGGCCGACGGCACGCAGTCCGTCATCCTGCCGCAGGTCACCTTCGGCATCGCGGTACGCATGGCGGTGATGAGCACACTGGCGGGGGCGAAATAATGAATATCCATATCAAGAACGGTCATTTGATCGACCCGAAAAACAAGATCGACGCAAAGCAGGACGTGTTCATCGCCGACAAGCATGTCGTCGCCATCGGCAGCGCGCCGCAGGGGTTCGTGGCGCAGCAGGTAATCGACGCCGCCGGGCTGCTCGTGATTCCCGGGCTGGTGGACGTCGCCGCGCGTTTGCGCGAGCCGGGCTATGAATACAAGGCCACGCTGGAATCGGAAATGGAAGCCGCGATGGCGGGCGGCGTGACTTCGCTGTCCTGCCCTCCCGATACCGATCCGCCGCTGGACGAACCGGGCCTGGTGGAAATGCTCAAGCACCGTGCGCGCTCGCTCAATCAGGCGCGCGTGTTTCCGGTCGGCGCGCTGACCTACGGTCTGAAGGGCGCGGAACTCACCGAAATGATCGAACTGACCGAGGCCGGCTGCAAGGCTTTCAGCCAAGCCGACGCACCGCTCACCGACACGCGCGTACTGCTGCGCGCCATGCAATATGCCGCGACCTTCGGCTATCGCGTGTGGCTGCGTCCCCAGGATGCCTTCCTCGCCAAGGACGGCGTGGCGCACGACGGCGAAATCGCCACGCGTTACGGCCTGCCCGCAATACCGGTGGTGGCGGAAACCATCGCGCTCTCCACCATGCTGCAACTCGCGCGCGAGACCGGCGTGAAGCTGCATGTCTGCCGCATCTCCAGTGCGGAAGGCGTGGAAATGGTGCGCGCCGCCAAGCGCGAAGGCCTGCCGGTGACCTGCGACGTGTCCATGAACCACGTGCATCTGACCGAAATGGACATCGGATTCTTTGACGCCAACTGCCACCTGATTCCGCCGCTGCGCAGCTTGCGTGACAAGGCGGCGCTGCGCGCAGGACTGCTCGACGGCACCATCGACGCGATCTGTTCCAACCACTCGCCGGTGGACGAAGACGCCAAACAATTGCCGTTCGCCGAGGCCGAAGCGGGCGCAACCGGCGTCGAACTGCTGCTGCCGCTGGTCCTGAAATGGGCGGAAGAAGACAAGGTATCGCTGTCGGATGCGCTGACGCGCGTCACCATCAACCCCGCGCAATTGCTGGGCGTGAAGATGGGGCATCTGTCCGTGGGCGCGCATGCGGACGTGTGCGTGTTCGATCCCAAGGCCACCTGGAAGATCGAGCCCGCCGCACTGAAGAGCCAGGGCAAGAACACGCCGTTCAACGGCTACACCGTGCAGGGCCGGGTGCGACACACCATCGTCGAAGGTCACGTTGCATATTCAATTTAGGCCGTACATGAATCCATTGCTTGATATATCGGGTTTGCCGCGCTTTGCGGAGTTCAAACCCGAACTGGTGACCCCCGCGGTCGACGAACTGTTGGCGCGCAACCGCGCGCTGACGGCCAGGTTGCTTGCGGATAGCGCGGCGCCGACCTGGGAAACTTTCGTGCAGCCGTTCGAGGATGCCAACGAACATCTGTCGCGCGTGTGGGGTCAGGTCGGACACCTGAACATGGTGATGAACGGCCCGGAACTGCGCGAGGTGTACAACGCCAACCTGCCCAAGGTCACCCAGTATTACGCGGAGCTGTCGCAGAACCTCGCGCTCTACGAAAAATACAAGGCGATACGCAACGGCGCCGGCTACGCCGCATTGAACGCGGAGCAGAAAAAAGTCATCGAGAACGAGTTGCGCGATTTCCGTCTGGGCGGCGCGGAGCTGCACGAAGACAAGAAGGCGCGCTTCATGGCGATCCAGGAAGAACAGTCCGAGCTGACCTCCAAGTTCTCCGACAATCTGCTGGACGCGACCAATGCCTACACCTGCGTAATTGAAAACGAAAACGAAATTTCCGGCATCCCGGACGACGAATGCCAGGTGGCGGCCGAGGCCGCACAGGAAGCCGGCAAGCAAGGCTGGCTGTTCACGCTGAAAGCGCCGTCCTACGGACCCGTGATGCAGTATGCCGACAACCGCGCCCTGCGCGAGCGCATGTACCGCGCTTACACCACACGCGCCAGCGAGCAACTGGCGGAAGGCGCCAAGATAGAACTCGACAACACGCCGCTGATGACGCAGATATTGAAGTTGCGCAAGGAGCAGGCGCAGATGCTGGGCTTCGCCAATTACGCCGAGTATTCGCTGGCCAGCAAAATGGCCGATACGCCGTCGCAAGTGGCCGAGTTCCTGCTCGAATTGGCGCACCGCGCCAAACCGTTCGGCGAGAAAGACCTGGCCGAGCTGCGCGAATTCGCTGCAGCCGAGTTGCAGCTGAAAGACTTGCAGTCCTGGGACGTCGGCTATGCGAGCGAGAGATTGCGTCAGCAGCGCTACGCCTTTTCCGAACAGGAAGTGAAGCAGTACTTCCCCGAAGATGCCGTGCTGTCCGGGCTGTTCGGCTTGGTGGGGACGCTGTTTGGTCTCGCGATCAAACCGTCCACCGCACCGGTATGGCACGACACCGTGCGCTTCTTCGACATACGCGACAACAAGGGTGCGCTGATTGGCCAGTTCTATCTCGATCTGTACGCGCGCGCCAGCAAGCGCGGCGGTGCGTGGATGGACGACGCCATTACGCGGCGCCGCACCGCCGCCGGCATACAGACGCCGGTCGCCTATCTCAACTGCAATTTCGCCTCGCCCTTGGGCGGCAAGTCCGCGCTGTTCACGCACGACGAAGTCATCACGCTGTTTCACGAGTTCGGCCACGGCTTGCACCATCTGCTCACGCAAGTGGAAGAACTGGGCGTATCCGGCATCAGCGGCGTGGAGTGGGACGCAGTCGAACTGCCCAGCCAGTTCATGGAAAATTTCTGCTGGGAATGGGATGTGCTGCAGGGCATGACGCGGCATGCGGAGAGCGGCGCGAAGTTGCCGCGCGACCTGTTCGACAAGATGATCGCCGCCAAGAATTTCCAGAGCGGCCTGCAGATGTTGCGCCAGATCGAGTTTTCGCTGTTCGACCTGCGTTTGCACAGCGACTACGATCCCAACGGGAACCAGAGCGTGCAGCAATTGCTGGACGAAGTGCGCGAGGAAGTCGCCGTGCTCGTTCCTCCTTCGTTCAACCGTTTCCAGAACAGCTTCGGGCATATCTTCGCCGGCGGTTATGCGGCCGGCTACTACAGCTACAAATGGGCGGAAGTGTTGTCCGCCGACGCGTACAGCCTGTTCGAAGAGAACGGTGTGCTGGACGCCGCCACGGGAAGCCATTTCCGCGAACAGATACTGGCGGTGGGCGGCAGCCGCGACGCGATGGAATCGTTCAAGGCGTTCCGCGGGCGCGAACCCAGCATAGACGCGTTGCTGCGGCATAATGGACTGGTGGCGGAATAGGCAAAGGAGGCAGTGATGAGAAGCGGATTTCTACTGATATGTCTGCTGTTGTTGGCAAATGTGCAGGCGGCGGAGTTGTACCGGTCCATCGACAAGGACGGCAAGGTGCATTACAGCGATACCCCGCTGGAAGGCTCGGAAGATTACGAGCGTTTGAAGTTGGGTAAAGAGCCCGTGCCGGACGAAAACCTGCCTTACGAAACCAGACGCGCCAGAGACAACTTCCCCGTTACGCTCTACACCTTTCCCACCTGCGGTTCCGCATGCCAGCAGGCGCGCGATATGCTGGACAAGCGCGGCATTCCCTATGCCGAAAAGAGCCTGGTGACGAAGGAAGAAATTGACGCATTCCATCAGGCGTCGGGCGACAGCAAACTGCCCGCTGCGACCGTCGGCCGGACCTGGCTCAAAGGTTTCCAGGCCGAGCAGTGGAACAGCGAACTGGATTTTGCGGGCTATCCCAAGACCGCGCCGTATCGCCCCGCCGCCGCAGTCAAACCCGCGCAATAAACCGCCTCTTTGGGCATGCCGTAAACGACGCAACTCGCTTCGTCCTGCGCCAGCGTTCGTGCGGCGGAATCGTGCATTTCCTTCAGACCGCGTGCTCCGTCGTCGCACATGCCGGTCTTCACGCGGATCGGCTCATGCCACCGTACCCTCCACCAATGTCGCAAGCGGGCCCTTGGCGGGCACATGCTTCATCCAGGCATAGCCGCTCCACACGTCGAACAGCAGCTGGCGGTGTCCCAGTCCACCAAGATGCTCGGCATGTATCGCGAAACCGTATTTCTGCACCAGATAGTAGGCCACCTGCCGGTTGCGGCAATGCACTTTGGGGCATGCCCCGTCCGGCCTGGAATAGGCGGCCTCCGGCGTGCAGCGCGGGCAATTGGCGTTTCCGGCTTGCGGAAACATGTTGCCGCCGCCGAACAGCTTCACCTGGTATTCCGAAGGCATGGTGTTTGCGGCGTAGATCTCGCGCAAGAACAATTCCATGGCCTCGTCGGCGTACTTGCCGTCCAGCTCGCCGCTGCGCCGCAGCCCGCGCGTGGGCAGCATGTAGTGGCACATGCCGCCTATCAGTTTCTTCGGGTGCCAGCAGACGATGGAGACGCAGGAGCCCAGCAGGGTCCGGATGCGTGTGTCCCGGTCGCCGAAATAGAAATCTCCCGGCTGCAGGAAAATGTCGATCGCGTGTTCCGGCTTAAGCATTTGGTTTGCGATACACGGAGGGCGCAACGGCCTTGAGCGCATTGGTGATGCCGTTGAGGCTCTCCGAATGGCTCACGATGAAATAGCCGCCCGGGCGCAGCAGCGGCAACATGCGCTCCACCACGCGCTGCTTGGTCTCCATGTCGAAATAGATCATCACATTGCGCAGAAAAATCACGTCAAACTCGCCCAGCTTGGGTAACGGCTCGTTGAGGTTGACCTGCAGAAAGGAAACGCGGTTGCGCACGTTGCGGTCGATCAGGAAAGTGCCCTCGTGCTCACCCACGCCCTTGAGGCAATAGCGGCTCAAGTGTTGGCGCGAGATCCCGTCGATGCGCGTCATCGGGTAGTGGCCGCCGCGCGCCTTGTCCAGCACCCTTGTGCTGATGTCGGACCCGACCACCTCCCAGGCATCCTCGCCCAGCACGTCCGCCAGCACCATCGCGATGGTGTAGGGCTCCTCGCCGGACGAACTCGCGGCGCTCCACACGCGGAACGTCCTGCCCGGACGGCGCAACTCCGCAATGCTCCGCTGCAGGAAATCGAAATGCCTGGGTTCGCGGAAGAAATAGGTCTCGTTGGTGGTCAGCAGATCGATTGCGGCCTGCAACTCGTCGCGGTTTTCTTTCCGCATCAGGATCTTGAAGTAGTCGCCATAACTGCTCAAGCCGTGCTGCTTGACGCGCTTGGCAAGACGTCCGCCGACCAGCTGTTTTTTGGCGGGCGACATGCTGATCCCCGCGATGTCGTAGATCATCGTCTGGAACTGGCGGAACTCTGTGTCGCTAAGCACCGGATGGTGCAGGGTGGATGCGCTCATGACAACCTCGCCCTACGGCGGCCGGTCATCCCGATGGCAGCCCCCACCATGCGGCAGCCGGCGTCGGGATGTAAGAGCTTGGCCACTTGATCGTCGATGCCACGCTCGCCGAAGACGCTGCAGATCTCTTCGTTGCCGCTCCCGGACGAAACAATGATAAACGGCACCGACCGGTAATGCGGCCTGGCCCGCATCCATTTCAGCAATTCATACCCGCGCGCCTGCAGCACCCTCCGGTCGCACAGCACGGCATCGTAGGCATTGTCAGCCAGCAGTTGCTGAGCCTGGCCGACCGAACCCGCCACATCAATGCGCGTGAACGGACCGATTCTGTCCAAACCCGACTGCAGCGAGGTTCGGTGAATCTGTACGTCGTCCACCACCAGCAAACAATAGCTATCCATTTCCGTTACTTTCTGTCACTGGTAAAACGCGCCGTGCTGCGGGCACAGCAAGTCGGTGTCGGTGCTGTTGTTGATACCCGCTTGCATGATCTTGTCTCCGAAATTCAATTGCATGTTGGGTCAGAAGCGCTGGAAGTGATTCTCATGCACAAACGACGGCGTCATGGCACGGGTGATTGCCTGTCTGGCCTCGGCCACGGGTGCAACCCAGCTTTTGCCGGACCGGCGTGTGCCCGGCGCCGGGGTGTCGCTTCCAACCCTGAAAAATCCTGCTAGTTGCTGCAGGATTTCTGCCTGCCCGCTCTTTTCCTCCGGGGAGTTCGCGTTTTGCTGCGTGATCTGGTTGAGCTGGTTTATTGCGGTGTTGATCTGGCCTGCGCCCGACCATTGCTCACTCGATACGGCCGCAATTTCCTGCGGCGAGGCGCTCGACTGCGTTTCCAGGGCGCGACGCACCGGACGCACGATGGAAAGTGTGATGAATGTCGCCAGCAGCACTGTTAATGCCAGCGCGAAGGCCAGCAAGAAGGCGCTGATCAGGCTCGCACGATCTCGCAGGGCGCCGAAACGACGCATTGCACCGGCGGCATCCTTGGCCACGATTTCCTCAAGTTGCAGGAGCGCGTTGTAGATAGGCAAGTTCGGCCCCATGATGCTCTTGGCCATCTCTTCAATGCGCTTGTCCTCGGCGCGCATTCCGGACAGCTGGTTCATCGTGGCGAGATAGGCATTTGCCGCCGTATCGATCTCGGCGAGTAACGCCATCTCGCCGCCGGACACGTCGGGCAGTTTTCGGTAGTTGTCGGTAATCTTGCGTAGCGTTTCGATGTCCGAGGAGAAGTTACGGTCATCGTCACCGCCGAGCAGAACGTAGTTCTTGAAGTGCTGATCGGTCTCGCCGAAGGCCCGGTGGGAGCGGACCAGCAGAATCTTCTTCGCGATATCGTTCCTTTCGAATACGGCCCACTGCGCGTTCACTTGCTGGACGGCGCCATAGGAAAACGCGCCGACCGCCATCAGGACCAACACGGCAACCCCGAAACCTATTCCCAGCTTTACACCTGCTTTTGAATTGGCAAACATGTGAACTCCTTTCAAAAAGGTTGATTCAATGTACTCAGAAACGCTGAAACTGGCGCTCGTCTGCAAAAGACGGGGCCATGGCACGGGCGATTGCTTGTCTGGCTTCGGCAACAGGCGCTGAGGTATCGCCTCCAACCTGGAAGAAACCGACCAGTTGCTGCAGGTTCTCCGCCTGGCTGCTCATCTCCTCAGCAGTCGCCGCGAGTTCTTCCGACGAGCTCGCGTTCTGCTGCGTGATCTGGTTGAGCTGGCTCATTGCGGTGTTGATCTGACCTACCCCCGACGATTGTTCGCTCGATGCAGCCGCGATCTCCTGCACCAGATCGGAAGTCTTGCCTATGGTGGGCACCATCTCGTCCAGCAGCTTGCCCGCGCGCTCGGCCAGATTGACGCTGCCCTTGGCGACTTCGCCGATCTCCTGGGCTGCCACCTGGCTATGTTCCGCCAGCTTGCGCACTTCGGCCGCAACCACAGCAAAGCTCTTGCCGTGCTCGCCCGCGCGCGCCGCCTCGATGGCCGCGTTCAGCGCCAGCAGGTTGGTCTGGTAGGCGATGTCGTCGATGATGCCGATCTTGTCGGCAATGCTCTTCATCGCCGCCACGGTTTCCTTCACTGCCTGGCCGCCCTCGTTGGCTTGCGCCGAGGCATTCTCTGCCATGCCGTTGGTGACCTTGGCGTTCTCCGCATTCTGGTTGATCGAGGCGCTCATCTGCTCCACCGAAGCGGAAGTTTCTTCCACCGACGCAGCCTGTTCGCTGGTCGCCTGGCTCATGCTCTGCGCGGTGGCCGACACTTCTTCCGAGGCGCTCGACAGCGCGTCTGCAGAACTGCGCACTTCGCCGATCACCTGCGACAGCTTCTCGGTCATGCTCTGCATCGCCAGCAGCAGCTGGCCG
>JAUSBC010000072.1 GCA_030652215.1 Sideroxyarcus sp. | reverse complement strand
CGGCCAGGACGAATCGCTGCCGTTGGAGCTCTCCGCCGCCGACAAGTGGATGATCAGCGAGCTGCAAAAGACCGAAGCCGAAATGGCAACGCACTTCGCCGACTACCGTGTCGACATGGCGGCGCGCGCCGTGTACGAACTGGTCTGGAACAACTACTGCGACTGGTATGTGGAACTGGCCAAGGTGCAGATGAACGGCAGCGAAGCACAACAGCGCGGGACCCGCAGAACTTTGGTGCGCGTGCTGGAAACCATCCTGCGTCTGGCGCACCCCATCATCCCGTTCATCACCGAAGAGTTGTGGCAGACGGTTGGGCCGATGGCGAATGCCAAGGGCGACAGCATCATGCTGCAAGCCTACCCCAAGGCCGACAGCAGCAAGATCGACGGCAACGCCACTGCACAGATCGTGCTGCTGCAGGAACTTGTCACCGCCTGCCGCAGCTTGCGCAGCGAGATGAACCTGTCACCTGCTGCGCGTGTCCCGCTCATCGCTGCGGGTGATGCGACAGTACTGAACGCGCTCGCGCCCTACATCAGCAGCCTGGGCAAGCTCAGCGAAGTGCAAGTCGTCGCCGAACTGCCGGAAGGTGACGCGCCAGTGTCCATCGTCGGTAACTTCAAGCTGATGCTGAAGGTGGAGATTGATGTTGCCGCTGAACGCGAACGCCTGGACAAGGAGATCGCTCGCCTTTCCAACGAGATTACCAAGGCGAATGCAAAACTCGGCAACGAAAGCTTTGTTGCGCGTGCGCCAGCGGCGGTGGTGGAGCAGGAGAAGAAACGTCTTGAAGAGTTCGGGGCTACGGTGGTGCAGTTGCAGGCGCAGCGGAAGAAGCTGGGGTAAATGTAGGGTGGGCACGTTTTTGGTGCCCACGCGGTTGTAGAGATCGAAGCAGCGTGGGCACAGGAAACGTGCCCACCCTACGCCCACTGATAAGGGGAGGTTAGGAGGGGTTGGTTTTTACCGGCGGCGAATCAAAAAAATGAACTCGCCGCCCTCTTCCGTCGACGACAGCAACTCGTTGCCCGTCTTCTTGCAGAAATCCACGAAGTCCTGGGGCGAGCCCTTGTCGGTCGCCACAATCCGCAACACCTGTCCGGCGCTCATTGGCGAAAGCGATTTCTTGGCGCGCAGGATGGGCAGCGGGCAGGCCAGTTGCCGCACATCCAACTCCACATCGAATGCATTTCCGTTCATGCGGCTATCCTTCCCCCAGCAGGGAATTTCTACTCTTCATCGCCATGATCCTTTAACAGGCGCGATATGCGCGTATTCGCCATGGACAGGCGCTTCACCAATATGCCGAGGAAGGCCTCGCCGAACTGGTAGCGGCAATTTGCCGAGGCGCGCGCCAATACTTCCGGATCGATATCAATGAGCGTGACTTCGGTCTTGGAAATGACATCGGTCGAACGCCGCGCTTCCTTGCCGGCCAGATATGCCATTTCGCCAAAGCAGTCGCCCCGGTGCAGCAGGCTCAACAACCTGCCCAGCTTGAGCACGCGCACCGAACCTTCGGCGATCACAAAGAAGTGCTGGCCCACATCGCCATCGCGCAGAAGCGTTTGCTCCTTGTCCACCTTGGCCCATTCGCTGATGCGCAGCACTTCCCACAGCTCGACATCGCTGAAGTTCTTGAAGAAGGCCAGATCGCGCAGGGTGTCGAACTTTTCGGTATCGAATATTTCTTTATGCTGCGGCACATTGTTGGAAATGAACGCCACCAGTTCGCGCGCAAACTCGTCCCAGGTCTGGTAGCGCTTCGTCAAATCCTTGCTCATGGCGCGCAGCACGATAGCATCCAGCTCGGGCGGAATCTCGGGGCGGAAAGTGCTGGGCGGCTGCGGTTCGAGGTTCATGATCTGATAGATCATGCTGTAACTGTTGGCGGCCTCGTACGGCAACTTGCCGGTCAGCAGGCGGTACATGGTGACGCCCAGCGAATAAATATCGGTCTGGTGCGTCAGCGGCAGCTCCTTGATCTGCTCCGGCGACATATACGCCGGCGAGCCCACGCCGCTGACCTGCGTGCTCTGCTGGTTGTCGATGACCGCCGCGCCGAAATCGGAAATCTTGATGTCGTTTTCGCCAAAAATGAGAATATTGGCGGGCTTGATGTCGCGGTGTATCACGCCCTGATATTGCGCGTATTCCAGCGCTTTACAGCATTTGTAGATGATCTCGGCGATATGCCCCAGGTCCATCAGATGGTCGACCTCGGCGAATTTCTCCAGCGTCTCGCCCTCGACGTATTCCATCACCATGTAGTTCTCTTCGCCTTCCATCACGGCGTCGACAATTTTCACGATATGCGGATGCGACAACTTTCCGGCGAGCGAAGCCTCGGTGAGCAGCAACTTGCGAAATGCCTTGGCGCGCGAGGAGTCGTGCAGGACGCTCAGATTGAAGACCTTGAGTGCGACCTGCTGCTGATTGAACGGGTCGAGCGCAAGATACACGGTGCTGGTCGCACCACGCCCCAACACCTTGACGATCTCGTATTTCCCTATCTTTTCCATAACCTTAGCAATCTCATGAGGCGCGCATTCTGCGTGCTGCCGGCCTCCGTGTCCAGATGCCAGCACTTTTACATTGAATTACAGCGCGCGGGGGAACTCAACTAGGCGCGGTGCTATCATATCACCCATGAAAAAATACCTGATTCCCGCACTGCTTGTCCTGCCGCTGCTTGCCCACGCGGACGGTCTGCCGGATCTGGGCGACATCTCGCAGGAAATCATCTCGCCGCTAAAGGAACGGCAAATCGGCGAGCAGAGCATGTTCCAGATTCGCGCCAGCAAGAGCTACATGGACGATCCCGAGATCTCCGACTATCTCAACCAGCTCGGCGGGCGCCTGGTGGCCAACAGCCCCGAACCCAGCCAGCCGTTCGAATTCTTCGCCATCGACGACAATGCCATCAACGCATTCGCCCTGCCCGGCGGCTTCGTCGGCGTCAACACGGGTCTGATCTTGCTGGCCAAATCCGAATCCGAGCTCGCCTCGGTGATCAGCCACGAAATCTCGCACGTCACACAGCACCACTATGCGCGCATGGTGTCCGGCCAGCGCTATGACTCGCTCGCCGCGCTGGCGACCATCGCCGTGGCCATCCTCGCTGCCCGCAACAGCGCCGACGCTTCCACCGCCGCCATCGTCGGCGCCCAGGCCGGAACGATACAGCGCCAGCTCAACTTTACGCGCACGCATGAGAAAGAGGCCGACCGCATCGGACTCGACATACTGGAAAAATCCGGTTTCGACTCGCGCGGCATGCCTACCTTTTTCGAGCGCATGCAACGCGCCACGCAACTGGTGGAAGGCAATACCCCTTCCTATTTGCGCACGCACCCGCTTACCCACGAACGTATTGCCGACGTCGACGACCGCGTGCAGCAAATTCCTTTCCGCCTCGTTCCGGACAGTCTGGATTTCCAGTTGATGCGCGCACGCCTGACTGCCAGAAAGAATACACCGCTGGAAGCCGTCGCCTACTTCCAGTCCGCGCTGGGTGAAAAGAAATTCGGCAACCCCGTCGCGCAGCGTTACGGTCTGGTGCTGGCCCTGCTGCGCAGCAACCAGCCGCAACGCGCCGCGCAGGAGTTCGCCATCCTGCACAAACAGGCGCCGCTCAACGCGACGATAGAAACACTCGCGGGACAGATCAAGCGCCTCGACAAAAATGACAAGGAAATCGTCGCCTTCTACCGCACCGCACTCAAGAACTTCCCGCAGCACCATGCTCTGATCTACGACTACGCCGAAGTATTGCTGGAAGACCGGCAATACAAGGAAGCGCTCAAACTGCTCGACGAGCAAGTCAACCGCGACGGCAACGATCCCAAACTGTACGAACTGCAGGCCCGCTGCTATGCCGCGCTGGGCAGGCACCAGGAAGAGCACCACATGCTGTCCTACGTCTATATTCTGCACGGCGACCTGTTCGGCGCCATCGACCAGTTGGAACTGGCCAAACGTGCAGGCAGCGACTACTACCAGCTTTCCACCATCGAAACCGAACTCAGGCAATACCGCGAGATCGCGGAAGCGTACAACAAGAAAAGATAAGGGCCACGCGGGAGCGACGCATGCGCAAACTGACCGAATATGTCGAGATGGCTGCGGAGGAATACCTGCAGGAAACGGGCAAGGCCGAACTGGATTCGCTCTGGCTTGCGGAATTCTTCCAGGACGGCGGCGTGATGGATGATTATCCCTCGCAGAACCTGGTCGGTTTCTATGCATTGGTACAGAAGGCGCTGACCATCAAAATCGAGAAGGCAGAAAAGCTCGCGCGCTTGCAGCAGGAAAAGTCCGAACGCTCGGCAAAACGCTAACATCGCCGCTTCATCCGGTTCATCCAACTCGCAGCGGCTATCGCGCCGCCCGGCAACACTTCAACCAGACTGGTGTCAGCATGAACGAATTGAGTTACTGGCTGCTTCGCAGGGAAAACCAACTGCTCGCCGCACTTGAGCGGCCCGGCGAGCATTATTTCCCGCGCGGCCGCGCCTCGGATTTCGGCAACCCCGCCGACGCGTTGCGTGTCGGCGAATGGCAGGGCCTGCCTTGTTACGCGGCCGAACTCGGCGCGCTTCCGGAAAACTTTTCCGGCGAACTGATCTCCGTGCGCAGCCTGTTCAGTCTGGTCAGCGCGGAAGCCGCTGCCCTGGCCGGACGCGCCATACTGCTTCTCGACTGGCAAAAGAATCACCGCTACTGCGGCAAATGCGGCTCACCCACCGCCGTCAAACCCAGACAATTCGCCATGCAGTGCGCAACCTGCGGTTTGGTTAGCTACCCGAGAATCTCGCCTGCCGTCATGGTGCTGATCAGGCGCGGCAACGCACTGTTGCTGGCGCGCAGCCCGCGTTTCAAACCCGGCGTGTTCAGCGCACTGGCCGGATTTGTGGAAGCGGGCGAAACCCTGGAGCAATGTGCGGCGCGCGAAGTGCGCGAAGAGGTGGGCATAGAAATCGCCAACCTCAGATACTACGGCAGCCAGTCCTGGCCGTTTCCGGATTCCCTGATGGTGGCTTTCTTTGCCGACTACGCGGGCGGAACCATCACCCCCGATCCGTCCGAGATCGAGGCTGCAGACTGGTTCCCGTGCAATGCATTACCCGCGCTGCCGGAACCGATGAGTCTTGCCTGGCAGATGATAGAAGCGGCCCGCAAGCAGCCGGTCTGATTGAGAGCGCCGACGAGACGCTCGGCGCGCTCGGCCGAACTTGCCTACCGCGTTTTTTGGATGGTTATTGCTAAGGGCTCCTGCTTCACACTTCACATGCCGGACATTAGTAGGTTGGGCAAAGCGTAGCGTGCCCAACAAATGAGTGCGTGCTTATTGGTGTTGGGCACGCTGCGCTTTGCCCAACCTACGCAGGAGCAGTTCCAATTTGAGCGTTGTTGTGCTTTCCAGATGATCAGCTCTGCGCAAGAATCGCCAGCATCGCCTCGACATCGACAATCTTGTCGCGCGGTGCGTCGCGCCGCTCGCCGCGCGCCACTTCCACATCGTCCAACTGCTTCCAGTCGCTGAAAGAAACCGTCTTCACGCCGCGCTCGCGCAGCAGCGTGAAGATCTCCTCGCGGTCCGGAAGTTCGCGCGCCGCGAGTGCGGCACCGTCCTCGGCCATGAGTGCGGCCACCTGGGCCGAGGCGGCCTTGTGCGTACCGATGAGTCCCTGGGCACCCGTCCGCGCCCAGCCGACGACATACTCGTTGGCAATCACCGCACGGCTCACGGGATCGACCACACGCCCGTCCACATTGGCAATGATCCCCGCCTTTTCGTCATACGGGACACCGTCGATCCGCTCCAGGCTGAAACCGATTGCGGGCAACACCATACCGGCCTCGAGAATTTCAGTTTCGCCGGTACCGCGCGCACTCGCCGTGCCGTCGGGACGAACCTCAAGACGGTTCTTCTCAAGCTTGATTCCCGATACTTTGCCGTCAGCATCCGCAAGCACCTCGACAGGCGAGACGAGAAAACGCAAATGGAGTTTTTTCGATTTTGTACCGGGTGGCCGTTGCGCGAAAGACTGCAGAATCTGCAAATTCCTGTCCCGCTGCGAAACCGGCTCGGCCGGGACAACGCAGCCCGCCAGTTCGGTCGGATCGACAATCGGGTCGGCGTCTTCCATTTCGCCGAGCTCTTTCAGCTCGACCGGCGTAAACGCCGCCTGGGCTGGGCCGCGCCGGCCAAGAATGTAAACCTCGCGCACCCGGCTGTTGCGCAAGGCTTCCAATGCATGCGCAGCGATGTCGGTCTTTTCCAGCTCGGCGGGCGTACGCAACAAAATACGCGCGGCATCGACGGCAACGTTGCCGTTGCCCACCACTGCGACGCGCGACACCGACAAGTCGATCTTGGCGTGCCGGTAGTCCGGGTGCCCGTTGTACCAGCCGATGAACACGGTTGCCGGCGTGCAGCGCGTTATGCCTTCCCCGGGAATGCCGAGTCGGCGGTCAGCCTCGTTGCCCACCGCGTAGACAATCTGGTGGTAATGCCGGCGCAAGTCTTCCACCGCGATATCGCTGCCGAGACGCACATTGCCGAAAAACCTGAAGGTAGGCCGCGACGCCGTCTTTTCGTAAACGCGCGTGACTGCCTTGATATTCTGATGGTCCGGCGCAACGCCGCCGCGCACCAGACCATACGGAGTCGGGAGACGGTCGAACATGTCGACGTGAACCACCACATCCGTGCGTTTAAGCAGCGCCTCCGCCGCGTAGAAACCGGCAGGGCCGGAACCGATAATTGCAACACGCATGTATTTCCTCCGTAACAAGCATATGTGCAACATATGCTAGCACCTTCAGTGAAGCAAAATTTCAGTCGGACAACAATGCAGGTGCGAATTTATTCGCGCGCTCAACGAGTTATGCCCGCATCAAAAAATAGTCCGCAATCATCACAGTCTGCAAATCTCAGACCAGTATAATCCGCGACTTTTTCGGACATCCTGCCATGTGGTTCAAGAACCTTTTCATCTATCGCCTGCCCGACGACTTCCACATCACATCCGCAACGCTTCAGGAGAAACTGGCCCTCAAGCCGCTGATGCCCTGCAGCGGCCTCGACAAGCAGAGCCTGGGCTGGGTTTCCTGCCGGGGCGATGATCGTCTGGTCCACATCGCCAACAAACAAATCCTGTTTGCACTGGGCGTCGAGCAGAAACTATTGCCCGCCTCCATCATCAACCGCTTTGCCAAAGAGCGCGTTGCCGACATCGAGGCGCAGCAAGGCTATAAAGCTGGCCGCAAGCAGTTGAAAGAAATCAAACAGGTCGTTACCGACGATCTGCTGCCCCGCGCCTTCTCGGTACAACGCACAACCTACGCCTGGCTGGACCTGACCAAAGGCCGCCTGGTGATAGACGCCGCCTCGTCAGCCAAGGCCGAAGAATTATTGGATCATCTGGGAAAGACCGTAGACAACTTCCCGGTGCAACTCCTGCACACCGAATTGTCCCCAATCGCCGCCATGACCGACTGGCTGGCCGGCGAAAATGCGCCGGCAGGTTTTACGATAGACCGCGAACTGGAACTGCGCTCCAGCGATGAAAGCAAGGCAACCGTGCGCTATGCCAACCATGCGCTGGAGGGCAAGGAAATCCTCGCCCATATCTCCGCAGGCAAACGCGCAGCCCGGCTCGGCTTGACCTGGAACGACCGCATCTCTTTCGTTCTCAACGAACACCTGCAACTCAAACGGCTTGAATTCCTGGACATCATCAAGGAAGAGTCGTCCAAAGTGGCCGACAACGAAGACGAACTGTTTGAACTCGACTTTACCTTGATGACGGGTGAACTGGCCAAGCTACTGACCGACCTGACCGAGGCGCTTGGCGGCGAAGTGAAGAAAGATTAAGGCCGGCATTTGTACATGGCAAAAGTACGCTTGCCAAGTTCCGGCGATTCGCCCTTAACGACCGTATCCGCACCTGCGTCTACCGCGTTATTGCGCGCCATTTGATACATGTTGTCTTCGACGTCTTTTTCAGCGCGGGTGATTCCGGTAATTCCCGCTTTGGCAAAAATGCTGATCGTGACCGCTCCCTTGGATTGGCAGTTGGCCACCTGACTTGCATCCGCCAAAGACACGCGCTCCGCACCTTCGCGAACCCCGATGATTTTGCTCGCACATCCATTCAACCCGACAATCATCGGCACCACGACGGCAATCGCCAGCATTCCTTTTGATAATTTCATCTCAAGCTCCAGTCTCTTCGGTAAATAAAAAAATATTCGTTACGAATGTTGGATGGTAATGCCATTTGGAAAATACACGTGAAAACAATCGCACTGCAATTTCCCGCAGATTAGGTGATGGTATTGCAGAAAAGTTCAATAACTGCAATGGGTTGGATGATATAAAGCACGCGCATTTGCGTTCGTCGGCCTGCGGCCAGCATGATCGACGGCACCGCCCAATAGTGGATACACCTGATTGCCACTCCCCATGACTAGTGGCAGGATGACTTGTCGATATAACGAAGACTGGAAATCACATGAAACTTATCGAACAGGACGAGAAGGATGATTTCCAGGCGGCGTTGAAGCGCTGCAACCTCTCTGCCGAAGATTTTGATTTGGCGGAGACGGATACCACCGACTCCAAGACCGACGAAATATTTGCGCTGACCGGATTTGTCGTCGTTACGCAAAAATCCACCAATCTGAAAGCGCAATACCCGATTGGCGACGGATCAAGATGGGTTGAGGAATTTGAGCGGGATATTGAAAATCATTCGTTCGGCAGGTAACGGCCGGATGCCGCCGACTAGTGTATTTACACCCGCTCAACCCTCCAGACTCATCTCCATCTCCAGCCAAGCCTCTTCCAACTCAACCACTTTAGCTTCCATGACCACGCGACGCGCGTTGAGTTTTGCGATGAGGTCGCTGCTGCCTTCGGCATAGCTGGCGGGGTCGCCCAGTTGGGTGTTGATCTCGCTCAATTCTGTTTGTGCTTTGCCCAGTTCCGTTTCCAGCTTGGCCAGTTTTGACTGCACCGCTTTTCTGTTCGGCTTGGGGGCTGCGGGTTGGACGGGTTTTTCCACTTTTACGGCGACTGTCTCGCGGCGGCGGTTCTCTATCCAATCTTTGTAGTCTTCCAGGTCGCCGTCGAACAGCTTCGCTGTGTTATCGGCCACCAGCCACAGCTCATCCGCCACCGCGCGGATCAGGCTGCGGTCGTGCGAGACCAGCACCACCGCGCCGGTGTATTCCTCCAGCGCCAGCGTGAGCGCATCGCGCATGTCCAGGTCGAGGTGGTTGGTGGGTTCGTCCAGCAACAGCAAATGGGGCTTTTGCCAGGCCAGCAGCGCGAGCGCAAGCCGGCTCTTCTCCCCGCCGGAAAAACTTTCCACCGGGCGTTCTTCGCTGTTGCCCGCCAGGCCGAAGCGGCCGAGGAAGGTACGCAGGGTCAGCGTGGTTTCCTTGGGCGCCAGCCGCTCCATGTGCTGCAGCGGCGTGGCGGCGCTGTCGAGGTTTTCCAGTTGATGTTGCGCGAAATAGCCGATGCGGATGTCCGGCGTGATTTCCAGCTTGCCCTTGGTGGGCTTGAGTTCGCCGACCAGCAATTTGATCAGCGTGGACTTGCCCGCACCGTTCGGGCCCAGCAGCGCGATGCGGGCACCGGCGCGCAGCATGAGTTCGACGTTGTCGAACAGTTTTTTGTCGCCGTACGCAAAACCCATGCCCTCTGCACGCAGCAGCAGATCGGGACTGCGTTCCGGTGCTTCGATTTCCAGTTCGAAATGTCCGTCGCTGACGTGCGCGGGTGCGATGCGCGTCAGGCGCTCCAGCGCTTTCACACGGCTTTGCGCCTGTTTGGCCTTGGTGGCCTTGGCGCGGAAGCGGCGCACGAAATCTTCCAGATGCGCGATCTTGGCTTGCTGGGTCTGGAATGCCTGGTTCTGCAGCGCGATGCGTTCGGCGCGTGCGCGCTCGAAGTCGTCGTAGTCGCCCGCATAGGTGTCGATCACGCAATCGTGCACATGGGCGATGCGGTTGACAGTGGCGTTCAGGAATTCGCGGTCGTGCGACACCAGCAGGATGCTGCCGGGATAACGCGCCAGATACTGTTCCAGCCAGATGATGGCTTCGAGATCAAGGTGGTTGGTGGGTTCGTCGAGCAGCAGCAGATCGGCGCGGTGCATCAGCGCGCGCGCCAGATTGAGGCGCATGCGCCAGCCGCCGGAAAAGCTGCTGACGGGGCGTTGCAGCGTGTCGGCCTCGAAGCCCAGGCCGCTCAGCAGTTGTGCGGCGCGCGCCGGGGCGCCGTAGCCGTCGATGGATTCGAAGTGCTGCTGCGCTTCGAACCATGCTGCATCGTGCGTTTCCTGTGCCAGTGTCTTTTCCAGTTGGCGCAATTGCGCGTCGCCGTCGAGCACGAATTCCAGCGCGGGTTGAGTAGAGTTGGCGATCTCCTGTTCGACGTAGCCCAGCGTCTTGCCACTTTGCAGCGAGACTTCGCCGCCGTCGGATTTGATCTCGCCGCGAATCAGCCTGAAAAGCGTGGATTTGCCGCAGCCGTTCTTGCCGACCAGACCGATGCGCTGGTTCGCGAAGGCTTGCAGATTTGCGGATTGGAACAGCGGGATGCCACCTTGCAGGTAGGTCAGATTTTGAATATTCAGCATGGTGCAATGATAACAGAGGGGTGCGGGATTCAGATTGGGCCTTGCACTGGTCAGCGCTGCCAACAAGATAGTTCGGAGCGTCAACGCTCCTATTCGAGTTGCATCTCGTAGGTTGGGCAGTGCTAATGGGTATCGGCGCAGCCGTTGGGACCCATCGGCCTCCCCCTTGCGGGGGAAGCGCAGCGTGCCCAACGTCAAGTATTGATGATGAGGCTTGTTGGGCACGCTGCGCTTTGCCCAACCTACAACTACGGTGATGTGAGTACAATTCACCGATCCGATACAACCGCATCCATCGAAGGAGACCCTGCGTGGCGACTGAAATCGAACGGAAATTCCTGGTGACAGGCACCGCATGGCGCCGGCCTGACGCCGTGCGCTACTGCCAGGGCTACCTGAATCGGGACAAGGAGCGCACGGTCAGGGTTCGCCTGGCCGGTGAGCAGGCATTCATTACGATCAAAGGCATTACCCGGGTCATGTCGCGGGCGGAATTCGAATATGCTATTCCGGTCGCGGATGCCACGCAGCTTCTGCAACTGTGCCACGGGCCGTTGATCAACAAGATGCGGCATATCGTGGTGTGCAACGGCACCCGCTGGGAGGTCGATGAGTTCATGGACGAGAATGCGGGGCTTGTGGTTGCCGAAGTGGAACTTGAAAGTGAGGGCCAGCCGTTCGAGCGGCCTGACTGGCTGGGGCGGGAGGTCACTGATGATCCGCGTTATTACAACTCGAATCTTGCGGCGGAGCCTTATTGTGCGTGGTCTGACAACCGGAGTTGAGAGGACGTAATCGCGCGCCATGTATATACTGTTTCGCAGCATCTCGAAACCAATACAACTTCTGGAGGAATCATGAGCAAACCAAACATTGCCATCATCGGTCTTGGACGGGTCGGATCAGCATTTATGGGCGACATGCTTCTAAAGAAACAGAACGTCAATCTGGTCTGCGTTGCCGAGCAAGCCGACACCCCGGGCAAAGCCAAGGCCAAGAATGAGGGCATCAAGATCGCCACGCTGGACGAAATCGTTGCCAAGGGCGATGGCATCGACGTGATTTTTGAGCTGACCGGCATCACCGCCGTGCGCCAGGATCTGCGCACAAAGCTCATGGCCGCGAACAACCACCATACCGTGATCGCTTCCGAAATGATCGCCCGCCTGATCGGCTCGCTGATCAATGACGGCGGACTGCCGGTTATCGAAGGACGCAAGACGGGGTATTGAGTACGACACCCCGGTTTACCCCGTATCGGATGGAGAGCGGCGTCTGCCCGCTCTGCTTCCGATTCGCGTACGAAACGCCTCAAGCAAGCCCGCCGCCTCATCCGGATTACCGTATCCCGCAGTCGAAAATACCAAGCCCCCAGTATTAACTCGACCTACCCGCTCGTTTATCTTCATCGCCGAACCGGTGTCTGAGAAGGAGACCTGCATGGTGACTCTCGATGTGAACGGCAAAAAGCACGCAGTGGACGTCAGCCCGGACACGCCGCTCCTCTATGTGCTGCGCAACGACCTCGGCCTCAACGGACCCAAGTTCGGCTGCGGCCTTGGACAATGCGGAACCTGCACGGTGCTCATGGATGGCAGGGCTGTCCTTTCCTGCATGATGACGGCCGCCGCGGTCGTGGGGCGCAAGATCGTGACGCTGGAGGGACTGGGCTCGCTGGAAAAGCCCCATCCGCTGCAACAGGCCTTCATTGCCGAGCAGGCAGCGCAGTGCGGCTATTGCGCTAACGGCATGATCATGAAGAGCAAGGAGTTGCTCGACCGGACGCCGGACCCGAGCGAAGTGCAGATCCGCTCGGCTCTGGCCGCGCACCTCTGCCGCTGCGGCACGCACAACAACATCATTCGTGCCGTTCAACAGGCTGCTCGGGAAATGAAGTCATGACCGCCCCGCTCCTCACCCGGCGCCAGTTCGGCAAGAGCATGGTTGGCATTGTCGTTGCATTCACTTTCGCGCCGGCGCTGACCTGGTCGGCCGAGGCCGAACTCCCCGGCGATCTCGGCGTTGCGCCACGGCTCGAAGCCTGGCTCGCCATCGCTCCGGACGGCACGGTGACCATCTTCACCGGCAAGGTCGAGATTGGCCAAGGGGTGCTGACCGCGCTGGCCCAGATTGCGGCCGAAGAACTCGACGTGGCGCTGCCGGCCATCCGCATGATCTCCGGCCAGACCGGGTTGACGCCGAACGAAGGCTTTACCTCCGGTAGCCAATCAATGGAAAAGGGCGGCGCCGCCCTGCGCTTTGCCTGCGCCGAGGCGCGCCACATCCTTCTCGACCAGGCTGCAACCAGGCTCGCCGTGCCGGTAACTACGCTCAAGGCGGCGGACGGAGTCGTCACTGCCGCCGATGGCCGGCAACTGAGCTACGGCGAGCTCGCCTCATCCGGTCTTTTCCATCGTGATGCCACGGCCAAGGTGGCCCCCAAGCCTCCCGCCGAATATAAAATCGTCGGCACCTCGGTGCCGCGTCGCGACATCCCGGCCAAGGTGACCGGCGGTGCCAGCTATGTGCAGGATCTGCGTCTCCCCGGCATGGTCTTCGGCCGCATCGTGCGCCCCCCCGGGCCGGGCGCGGTACTGACCACGGTCGATATGGAAGCGGCCCGACGCCTGCCGGGGATTCTCGCGGTGGTGCGCGATGGCAGCTTCCTTGGCGTGGTGGCACTGCGCGAGGAACAGGCAATCCGGGGACGCGAGGCGTTGCTGCGCAGCGCGAAGTGGCGCGAGACGACCACTCTGCCGGACGAGGGGCGAATTCACGCCTGGCTTCAGGCCCAGCCGGACGAGGTGGCGATGGTCAGCGAGAAGCGTTCCGCCACTGCGCCGGTCGTGCGGCGGCTGACCGCGACCTTTACCAAACGCTACACCGCGCACGCCTCGCTCGCCCCCTCTTGCGCGGTCGCCGAGATGAGCGAGGGCAAGCTGCGGGTCTGGTCCCACACCCAGGGCGTCTATCCGCTGCGCGCCAGCCTGGCCACGGTGCTAAAGCTCGACCCCGAGGATATTGTTGTAGCGCACGTCGAAGGGTCCGGCTGCTACGGCCACAACGGCGCCGACGATGCGGCCCTCGATGCGGCTCTTCTTGCCCGCGCCGTCCCGGGACGGCCGGTGAAGCTGCAGTGGATGCGCGACGACGAAGCCGCTTGGGAGCCCTTCGGCTCCGCGATGGTGATGCAGCTTTCCGCGGACCTTTCGGCCGACAACGGCATTGTCGACTGGCAGCACGAACTCTGGAGCAATATCCACAGCAGCCGGCCCGGCCGCGTCGGCGGCGTCAATCTGCTCGCTGCCGAGCATCTGGCCGTCCCGTTCGCGGCCGCCCAAGGGCAGAGCGGCGGTGAAGATCGCAATGCCGTGCCGCTCTACGACTTCCCGAACCAGAAAATCATCCGTCATCTCATCCGCAAGATGCCACTGCGCACTTCCGCCCTGCGCACGCTCGGCGCCTATGGCAATGTGTTTGCGCTTGAATCGTTCCTCGACGAAGTGGCTGAGGCGGCTGGCGTCGACCCGGTGGCTTACCGGCTCCGCTATCTATCTGATCCGCGGGCCCGGGCCGTGATCGAGCTCGCCGCCGGCAAGGCGAATTGGCGGCCCGGCGTCAAAAGCGACGGCGTGCGCGGCCGCGGTTTCGGCTTCGCCATGTACAAGAATCTGGCTTGTTACGTCGCCTGCGTTGCCGATGTCAGCGTCAATCGCCAGAGCGGACAGGTCAGCGTCACCCGCGTCGTCGCTGCCGCCGATGCCGGCCAGATCATCAACCCGCAGGGGCTGGAGATGCAGATCGAGGGGGGGGTCATCCAGTCCACCAGTTGGACCCTGCTGGAGGCGGTCCGATTCGATCGGGCTCGGGTGACTTCGCGTGATTGGGAGAGTTATCCGATCCTTCACTTCCCTGCGGTGCCAAAGGTAGAAGTCCACCTCATCGACCGGCCGGATGAGCCCTCCCTCGGCGGCGGCGAGGCGTCAACCGGACCGGCCGCCGCAGCGATTGCCAATGCGGTCAGCCACGCCCTCGGCCGTCGCGTGCGTCATCTGCCCCTTGATCCCGGCTGGATCAAGGGAGCGGTACTCTAATCCCCGAATGGGTTGAATAGCGGCACGTTGAAACGTTCAAAGTCGCGCACATTTCTGGTGACGACCGTCAAGTGATGCACAATCGCACTGGCTGCAATCATGGCATCCTCATAAACGGTATCCGATTGCCGATGCATCAGTTTCGCCCACACGCGAAAGGTGGCTGCATCCATAGGGAGTACGTTGTATGTCGCGGCGACTTGATCGGCCCAAGCCTCAATCTCTGCGGCTTTGGGGGCATCCTGTTCGCGAGTTATTTCTATGCCTGCCTGTAATTCTCCCAGCGTTACGGCGCTGAGGTGAATATCCTCATCAGCCACGGCTTCAAGCCAGGCGACCACCGCGCCGTGGGGGCGAACCTTGCGCAGTTCGGAAACGACGTTGGTATCAATAAGATACATTTTTCGCCTTATGCAGCAGTCGCTGAGCGACGTTTAGCCGCCCCGCGTTTGGGCAATTCAAAATCTGCCCGACCGAAATCAGACAGCAGCAACGATTTAAGCGAAGGGCGCGCGGCATTGCTCAGTCGTTTCCATTCTGCAACGGGGACGAGAACTGCTGTTTCCGCACCGCGCCGAGTGACCAGTTGCGGCCCTTCATTGACACAGGCTTCAAGCAATTCACTGAAGCGGGCTTTTGCATCTTGTACAGGCCAAGTGTTCATGGTTGCACCTTATTTGACTAGTCTAGTGACTAGTTTAGTTGGAGCTTAAGGAATAAGCAATAACCCTGGTATCACACCGTCTAAACGCACTTCGAAACCTGACCGGCGTTCACCAGCGGGAGAGGTTCAAACAAACCCGCCTCTTCATCCTGATTACCGTATCCCGCAGTAGAAAATACCTAGTTTCCTGTATTAACTCGACTTACCCGCTCGTTTATCTTCATTCCCGTCCGATGCCTGTTTGCATGCGCAACCTTGCCGTGCGGATGGCCCGACTGCGGCATTCCCGCACAGCGCCCTGACAAGGCCTCGGGCCAACCACGGGAGAAAACCCGTCGCTTCCGGAAAGCAAAGCATTCCGGCACAACGCTCGCCCGCATATATATAAGTCGCTAAAGGATAAGACCAATGACAACCGTCCCTGCAATTTGCACTGACAAGACCGAAATGGAGAAATGCCATGGATAGCCTGGATATTACCGTCCTCAAGACCCTGCACGAATGGCAATCGGGCGGCCTTCCGGTGTGGCTGGTGACGGTGGTGGAGACCTTCGGTTCCAGTCCGCGCCCCAAGGGCGCCATGCTGGCCTTGCGCGGCGACGGGCTGGCGGTGGGCTCGGTGTCGGGCGGATGCATAGAAGACGATCTCGTGCGGCAGGCATTGCACGGACAACTGCTGACCGACCATTGCGAACTCGTGTCGTATGGCGTAACTGCGGACGAGGCGCGCCATTTCGGCCTGCCCTGCGGCGGTTCGATGCGCCTGATCATCGAGCCCGTGCAAAACCGCGAGTGGGTGAAACAGGTGCTGGACGCCATTCAGTCCCATCGCATGATATGCCGCACGCTGCATCTGGTGTCGATGCAGGTGGCGCTGCACGACGCAAGCCCGAACGACATCGTCACCTTCGACGAGGAAACGCTGACCACGGTGCACGGCCCGCGCTGGCGCCTGCTGATCATCGGCGCGGGACTGACTTCCAGCTATCTCGCGCGCATGGCCCAGGCGCTCGATTATCAGGTCACCGTATGCGACCCGACCGAAGAGATGCGCGAAACCTGGAACGTGCCGAACACAATACTGGTGAGCGAGATGCCCGACGATGCGGTGCTGGATTTCCAGGTGGACACGCGCACCGCCATCGTGGCCCTTTCGCATGATCCCAAGCTGGACGACATGGCGCTGCTGGAGGCGCTCAAGTCGCCTGCGTTCTATGTCGGCGCGCTCGGCTCCGGCGCCAACAATCGCAAGCGGCGCGAACGACTGGCGCTGTTCGACCTCTCGCCGGAAGAAATCGCGCGCCTGCACGGGCCGGTCGGTCTGTCCATCGGCAGCCGCACGCCGCCGGAAATCGCCATCTCCATCCTCGCCCACCTGATCTCGGTCAGAAACCGGACTGTGGAAAGCGCGAACGTCGGCGAATCCATCACACGGGAGATCTGCTCATGATTTCATTCAACCTCAACGGCAAAACGACGCGCGTCGAAGTCGACCCCACCACGCCCCTGCTGTGGGTGTTGCGCGACCACCTGCATCTGACCGGGACCAAATACGGTTGCGGCATGTCGCAGTGCGGCAACTGCACCGTGCACCTTGACGGAAAGGCGATCCGATCCTGCGTCACGCCGGTATCCGCGGTAAGCGGAAAACAGATCACCACCATCGAAGGACTGGCCGCGACGGTGCTGGGAAAGACCGTGCAATCAGCCTGGCAGGAAGTGGACGTGCCGCAATGCGGCTACTGCCAGTCCGGCCAGATCATGGCGGCCACCGCGCTGCTCACGGAACATCCCGATCCCACCGAGGCACAGATCATCGCCGCAATGGACGGCAACCTGTGCCGTTGCGGCACCTACAACCGCATCCGTGCGGCGATCCGGATGGCATCCGAACAACTGGGAGAAGCCAAATGAAAACCGCCGGACTGCAGGACGAGTCGCGCCGCAAATTTCTGAAAGATAGCGCCGTGGCGATGGGCGGACTGGTGATCGGTTTCTACCTGCCGGGCATGGCGGGACGCGCCTATGCCGCGGAAGCCGAACCCAAGCCGGTCTACCCGCCCAATGCTTTCATCCGCATCGCGCCCGACAACAGCATCACCATCGTCGTGAACAAATCCGAGATGGGACAAGGCGTCTACACTTCGCTGCCGATGCTGATCGCGGAGGAACTGGAAGCCGACTGGAGCCTCATCCGCGTCGAAGCGGCGCCCGTAGCCGCCGTGTACAACCACACCGTCTTCGGCATGCAGTTGACCGGGGGCAGCTCCAGCGTGCCTTCATCGTGGGAACAGTTGCGCCGCGTGGGCGCGACCGGCAGGATTCTGCTGATCCGCGCTGCAGCGAAAAAATGGGGCGTGCCGGAAAGCGAATGCCAGGCCGCCAACAGCCAGGTGATGCATGCCAAGAGCGGCAAACAGGCGAGTTACGGCGCGCTGGCCGAAGCGGCGGCCAAGCTGCCGCTGCCGGACAATGTTCCGCTCAAGGATCCCGCGGATTTCAAGCTGATCGGCAAACCGACCAAACGGCTAGACACACCGGAAAAGATCAACGGCAGCGCGCAGTTCGGCATCGACGTGCGCCTGCCTTACATGCTGACGGTGCTGATCGCGCGCAGCCCCGTGTTCGGCGGCACGGTAAAAAGTTTCGACGCCAGCAAGGCGCGCAAGCATCCCGGCGTGCGCGGCGTGTACCAGGTGCCTACCGGCATCGCGGTTGCAGCCACCGGCTTCTGGCCCGCCAAGACCGCGCGCGACCTGCTGGAGATCGAGTGGGACGAGGGACCGGGCGTAAAACTCTCCACCCCGAAAATGCGCGCGGATTACCTTGCGCTGGCCAAGTATCCGGGCATGGTGGCGCGCACGGACGGCGACATCGCGCAGGGTTTCAAGGCGGCGCACAAATCCGTCAGCGCGGAATACGAAGTGCCCTATCTGGCGCACGCCACCATGGAGCCGCTCAACGTGGCGGTGGACCTGAAGCCGGACCGCTGCACCATCTGGACCGGCACCCAGGCGCAGACCATGGATCGCGCCATGGCCGCGCAGATCGCCGGACTCAAGCCGGAGCAGGTGCAAATCCACACCCCGTATCTGGGTGGCGGTTTCGGCCGGCGCGCCAACCCGCGCTCCGATTTCGTGCGCGAAGCTGTGGAGGTGGCCAAGGTGATCGGCAAGCCGATCAAGGTGGTATGGACGCGCGAGGACGACATGCGCGGCGGCTATTACCGGCCGATGTGGGCCGACCGCATCGAGGCGGCCATCGCCCGGGACGGCAACCCGCTGGCCTGGAAACACGTCATCGTCGGCCAGTCCATCGTGGCCGACACGCCGTTCGAAGGCATGCTGGCGAAAAACGGGTTGGACAACACGTCGGTGGAAGGCGCGGCAACCTTTCCGTATGCGATCCCCAACGTGCAGGTCGAACTGCACAGCCCGAAGAATGCCGTGCCGGTGCAGTGGTGGCGCTCGGTGGGCCACTCGCATACCGCGTTCGTGGTGGAAACCATGATCGACGAACTGGCCTATCTCGCCAACCGCGACCCGGTCGAGTACCGCCTCGACAACCTGCCCGCCGCGTCGCGTTATCGCGGCGTGCTGAATCTGGCCGCCGAAAAAGCGGGCTGGGGAAAAACACAACTGCCCAAAGGCCACGCTTACGGCATCGCGGTGCACGAGTCGTTCGGCACCTGCGTGGCGCAGGTCGCGCAGGTGTCAATGGAGAACAGCCGTGTCAGGGTGCATCGCGTAATCGCAGCAGTGGATTGCGGCATGGTCGTCAACCCCGACGGCGTGCGGCAGCAAGTCGAGGGCGCCATCGCCTTCGGGCTCTCCGCCGCCCTGCACGGGGCGATCACGCTGGAGAAGGGCCGCGTCATGCAAACCAATTTCGACAAGTACACCCCGCTGCGCTTTTCCGAAATGCCGGAGGTCGAGGTGCATATCGTCCCCAGCAAGGAACGCCCCAGCGGCATAGGCGAACCCGGCACGCCGCCGATTGCGCCCGCAGTAGCCAACGCCGTGTTCGCGCTCACCGGCGAACGCCTGCGCCGCATGCCGTTCGACAAGGAAACCCGTGCGTAACCCGCGCGGCGTTGCGGCCGTGGTATTGGCAGCGGGCAATTCGCGCCGCTTCGGTTCGGACAAGTTGCTGCATCCGGTCACGCTGCAGGGCACGACGCTGCCCCTCGCCGCGCACAGCCTGCTGCCCTGGCTGGAAGCTTTCGAGCAAGTTACCGTCGTCGTCAAACCGGGATCGGCCAAGTTCTGCAATACGATCGCGGCGACGCTGGGCGCACCCGCAGCGTTGCGCTGGGTCGTGTGCGACCACGCCGTGCTCGGCATGTCTGCCAGCATCGCCTGCGGCGTACACGCCAACCGCGCGGCCGGCGGCTGGATGATAGGCCTGGCCGATATGCCCGCACTGCCTGCGGCGGCCATTGTCGGCGTGCGCAATGCGCTGCGACAGGGAGCGGACCTCGCGGCCGCCGCTCACAACGACCGGCGCGGACACCCGGTCGGCTTCGCCCGCCGTTACTACGAGGAATTGCTGTCGCTGCGCGGCGATGCCGGCGCACGGCACCTGCTGGAGCGCGACCAGGCCGGACTCGTGCAAATCGAGTTCGACGATGCGGGCGTGCTTGCCGACATCGACATGCCGGGCGATTTGCAACGCCTAGAAGAGGAACGCGGTGAATTGCTGGCGACGAGCTGATCAAAAACAATAATCCGCAAAGAGAGGCGAAACATGGACAAGACTATCGGATTCATCGGCTTGGGCAACATGGGCGCGCCCATGGCGCGCAACCTGCTGCGCGCCGGTTACAAATTGCGCGTGTACAACCGCACCTCGGCGAAAGCGCAAGCTCTTGCCGACGAGGGAGCGGAAGTCGTGGCCACATTGCGCGATGTCGTGGAGCCCGGCGGCATCGTGGTATCCATGGTTGCCAACGACCATGCGCTGGATGAAGTGGTGCTCGGAGAGAACGGCATCGGCGAGGTGCTGGGCGCGGGCGGCATCCATGTTTCCATGAGCACCGTGTCGCCGCAAATCGCACAGAAGCTGACCACCTATTACCGGAGGCAAGATGCCATCTATCTTGCCGCGCCGGTATTCGGCAGGCCGGAAGCGGCGGCCGCAAAGATGCTCTGGATTTGTCTGGCGGGCGATGCCGGAGCCAAGGAACGGGTGCGGCCGGTGTTGAAAGCGCTCGGCCAGCAAATATTCGACTTCGGTGAAAAGCCGGAAGCCGCGAACGTGGTGAAACTCGCAGGCAACTTTCTCATGGGCGCGGCCATCGAGGCGATGGCTGAAGCGTTTACCTTTGCCGAGCAGAACGGCGTGGCGCGCGAAGCGGTGGCCGACGTGGTCAGCCAGACTTTCCTGGCCTGCCCGCTCTACCAGAACTTCGGCAAGGCGATTGCCGCCCGGCACTACCAGCCGGCCGGGTTCAAGCTCAGCCTGGGCCTGAAGGACATGAACCTGCTGACCGATGTCGCGGCGACCAGCCTGACGCCGATGCCTTTGGGCGACCTGCTGCATGAACGGCTGCTGTCGGCGATGGCCAAAGGGCGCGCGGACATGGACTGGACAGCGCTGGCCATGGGCGCGTCTGAAGATGCGGGCAGATAGTCGGCTTCCTGACTCCTGCCCGGGACAGAAATTTATCCGGTGTGAAACTCAGGCGGGCACTGACTCGCGTTGTTGCGTGTAGCGCGCAAACAGAAAACAGAGCGCAACCACCGCGACGATGGAAATCCCGATGAACAACTCGCGGCCTTCCTGCCAGGTGGAGGCTTCGGGAAAGAATCTGCGCGACAGGCCCAGTGCCGCCACCGCCAGACTCAGCAATGCCACGGTGACGCCCATGATGCGCGAAGCAGCGCGCGCTGTGGCATCGGCGCGGCGCAACAAGTGAGAAATCCACAAACCGTTGGCCGCATCGGTGAGCATCATGCCCGACATGAAACACAGCGCCAGCATCAAGGCGGGCAACACGCCGCCGTACTGCGTGGCGGTGGCGGAGAACAGCGCGGCCTGGGAAAGCGTGTCGAACGAGAAGGCGAACAGCGCACCCACCAGCGCGATCATCGCGGGATGCCCCGCATGTTTGAGACTACCCAGCCAGCGCCCCTTGAGGCCGACCATCTGCACCATTTCATGCGCCGGGGTGGTGAACACCGCATATAGATTAAGCGCGCCCAAAGTAATCAGGAAGAACGCCGACACCCAGGCGCCCACATCGTCCATCCATGCCGGCACGGCGCCCTGCTGAAACAGATAGCCGGTTGCGACAGCCACGATGCACACCACGCAGCCGTGCCCCAACGAAAACAGAAATCCGCACGCGCGCGCCAAACGGCTGCGGCCTGCTGCGGCGTTGAAACGGGTCAGTCCGTCTATGGTGGCGAGATGGTCGGCATCCATGCCGTGCTTCATACCCAATACAAAGGCCAGTGCGACCAGGGGGTAGATGTCGCCAGATATCGTTGCCATAACGCCTCCGTAAGAAGAATTCATTTATTCTCTTACAAGAATTATGCCACCAATCGCAAATTAAGATGCGAGCAGACGAATACCTGAGCACGCACCTTAACCAGCTAATTAATCAGGCATATTTCTAGAGTGGCGGATTGATTTCGTTGGGTACCAACGAAGGTTTTGCGATTCAATCCGGGTTTCAGTCGAATGATCTGGAACGCAGCTTTCCGTTTTATTTCCGGTTTGAATACGGCAGGCACAGCTTGAACTCTGCCCCGCCTTCCGGCGCGTTACTCACCGACAACTGTCCGCCGTGGCGCTCGATAATGCCGTAGCTGATTGACAGGCCCAGACCGGTACCTTTTCCGACCGGCTTGGTGGTGTAGAACGGGTCGAAGATCTTGCTCATCGCCTGTTCCGAAATGCCCGGACCGTTGTCGCGGAACAGGATGCATATCCCACCCTCGTCGATATCGGCTGTGATGGTCAGCGCCGGATCGGGCAGGTTTTCCGTGGCGTCGGACGCGTTCTGCACGAGGTTGGTGATCACTTGCTGTATCTGGCCGGGCGAGCCAAAGAAAGGCATCTCCCTGGGCATATCCATCTCGACCTTGAAATTCATGGGAGTGGCGCGCGTCACCCAGTGCACAGAGCGTTCGATGATCTCGGCCAGGTTGAACTCGATATTCTCATCGCGATCCGCGGCGGAGAAACGCTTCAAACCGTCCACGATGTCGCGCGTGCGTTCCGCACCTTCCACCGCGCCCGCCAGCAGCGGCGCCAAGTCGTCCAGGATGTGGTCGATACGCAACTCCGCGCGCAGCTTTTCCAGTTCATCACGTTTGGCGCCGTTGTGAATGGCCTCAAGGTAACGCTTGAAGCGCGGCGTGTAGCGCTGCATCGCGTGCATGTTGCCCAGCACGAAACTGATCGGGTTGTTCAACTCGTGCGCCACACCCGCCACCAGCTTACCCAGCGAAGCCATTTTTTCGGACTGCAGCAGTTGCTGCTGGGTGCGCTTGAGCTGGTCGTGCGCCTCGCGCAGCTTATGATAGGCGCGCCGCAGCTCGCCGACAGGACGGCCGGTGATCACCACACCCAGCAGCTTTTGTGTGGCGGACATACGCGGCGTGAAATTGAGCGCAACCGGCGTGGTGGCGCCGTCGCGCGTTTTGAATTGCAACTCGATATCGTTCGCAGGCTGGGTCGTCAGGCTGGCGATCACGCGTTTTGCGGTCGTGCAGTCGTTCTCGTCCGCAAACAGCGAAGACAGTTTCGCGCCTTTCAATTCCTGTTCGGTCTTACCAGTAAACTGAATCAGCGAATGATTCACCTCCTCGATTCCCCCGTTGCGGTCGCACACGACCAGCAAGTCGGACATCGAGGTCAGGATGCTGAAAATGAACTGCTGCGATTCTTCCAGCTCCGAGTTCTTCTGCTCCAGCACCACTTCGTATTGCAGCAGTTCGTTGTACACCTCATCCATCGAACGCACGACGTCTATCCAGGCGGATTCCGAAAAGGGATCCATCTCGTTCGGCAGCGGCAGTCTGGCGGGCGGTGTCTGGCGGGTGCTCATCACGGATTGTGTCGGGGATATTGAGATCAGGTCGTCGGATGGCTGTGCACATGCCCGTGCCCGGCATCTTCATCCACGGGCACGAGGTTAATCTGGCCGTGGCGCACGCCGCGCTCGGCGATCAGCGCATCGGCAAAACGCCGCACCACATCGGTCTTGCCGCGCAGCATCACCGTCTCCAGACAATTGTCGTGATCCAGATGCACATGCGTGGACGCGACGACCAGATCGTGGTGGTCGTGCTGCAACTCGGTCAGCCGTTCCGACAGATCGCGCTCGTGGTGGTTGTACACATAGGACAAGCTGGCCACACAAAACGGCGCCAGCGCGTCTTCCAGCCGCAGCGTATCCAGCTTGCCGCGCAACATGTCGCGCACCGCCTCGGAACGGTTCAGATAGCCGCGCTCGCGGATCAGCTTGTCGAATTCGCTGGCGAGTTTTTCATCGAGTGAGATGGTGAAGCGTTCCATGTGTATTCCTTAATGCAGAAGTTGATGCCGATCCTAGACTCTATCCCGTTGCTTTAAGTCCCGCCGCGACACTATTCTCCCCCTGAAAAGGGGGAGTTAGAGGGGGTTGGTTTTTTACTAGAACACCAACCCCTCCCAGCCTCCCCTTTTCAGGGGAGGAGCATCTCCGTGCTGCATCTTAATGCACCGTGCACACCATGCACGGATCAAACGATCTGACCACATGCTGCACCGCCAACGGCGCCGCGTTGCCGCCCTCTTCCGCTTCCAGCCCCACCAGCGCCTGCTCCAGCGCACCCGGTTCGCCCTCCGCATCGCGCGGCGAAAAATTCCAGGTGGTGGGCGCGATGACCTGGTAATTGTAGATTTTACCGTCGCGCACATCCAGCCAATGCCCGAGGCCTCCGCGCGCGGCTTCGACCAATCCTATTCCGCGCGCATTTTCGATTTCGTGCGACGGCAAGCAATAGGCGTCGCCCGGCAAAAACTGGCGCAACCAGGTTTCCATCACCGGCAACACCAGCGCGAGTTCCAGCATGCGCGCCACCACCCGCGCCATCACGCTGGCGCCGTGCCGTCCCACCATGTCGCGCACCAGCGGATGTCCGGCCACCATCTGCCTGGCCAGCGCGCCGGTCTCCACCACATGGCCCGACAAGCGCGGCGCCTTGCACCACGAGTAGGCATCCTCTTTGTCGGGCTGCGGCAGCGTGCGTCCCTCTTCCGGTGCCAGCGCAACATCGCCCGCCATCCAACTGCTGGTCACGTCTTCACGTATCGCGCCCAGATCCAGTGCCAGCACCCGGTCGTCGGCCCACAGCCCGCGCGGAAACACGGTCGTGTCGCCGTCGGCATAAGCGCCGTAACTGATGAAGCGGTCCGTGGCCCGGCCGATGTGCTGCAATTCCAGATCGCGCGCGATGTTCAAAAACCTCGGGAAGTCGGCACGCTTGGCGCGCGGTTTCATCCATTTATATAGTGCGGCCTCGGAATCCAGCGCCGCGACTGATTCCAGCTTGTCGCCGAACAAGGCCTGCTCCAGGAATCCGCGAAACTCCGCTAAAAGAATTTTCAGGCGCAACTTCTCCGCTTCCTCCAGTGCGCGCGTCGAACCGCCGGGCTGCACGGAAAGCGTGTGCGGCCAGCGGCCCGCGAGATAGCCCATCACGTTCATGAACTTGGCGCGCACCGGTAGCACGTCCGCCGCAGCCGAACCCGACACCGCCTTGAAACGCGACTGCGCATCGGCAAACCAGGCACGGTCGCGGTATCCGTCGCGCGCAAAGTCCGGCATGAAGAACAGGTAGAAATGACTGAGGTGATCCGCGAGGTTTTCTGCGGCCAGGGTCATGTTGGCCGCAAGGCGTCCGTTGGGCGGAGGCTGTATGCCCATGCACTGTGCCAACGCCAGCGCCGCCGCCGCCGATTGCGCCACCGAGCATATGCCGCAAATGCGCGGCACAAACGTCATGGCATCCAGCGGATGCTTGCCCGCCAGAATCTGCTCGAACCCGCGATACATGGGCGAGTTGACGTAGGCTGCGCGCACGCGCCCCGACTCGATATCCAGCGTCACTTCCAGATCGCCTTCGACGCGATTGAACGGTCCTATGATGCGGCGAGTCATTTAAGACGAGTCCTCTTGTTCGCGGGCGTGACAACCTGATGGTCGGCAACCGCATTGTCTTTGACGCGCTTGGGCGTGGCCGATTTGGACAGGGCCGCCAGCGCCACGAACCACGCCTTGGGCATGTCCGTCGGCAACCCGATGGGGATGCCCGCGATCTTGGGCGTCACGCCGAACGGATGGCCCGGCTCTTCGAAGCCCGGCTCGGTGCAGGCGATACAGGCATACCCGCCGCGCGTGCACGAGCCCTCGCCGTTCCACAGCCGGATATTGCAATCGGCATGCACCTGCGTGCCTTTGCATCCCATGTGTTCCATCAAGCAGCCCAGGTCGGAAGGTTTGCACGCGCTGGCCTTGAATTCGTAGAACTCGTTGCGCTTGCAGCCGTGATGCACCAGATGGTCCGCGAACAGGCGCGGGCGCCGGAACACGTCCAGGTTATCTTCGTACAACTCGCCCTGCGCAATCGCGACCAGCGTTTCGATCACCCAGTTGGGATGCGTCGGGCAGCCCGCGATGTTGACCACGGGCAACCCCGCCGCTGCACGGTATTCATCGCCCAGCAAACCGCCTTGCGCATCCCCGTCGAATTGCATGCCGCAGGCATCGGCCGGATTGATGCCTGCCGCCGTGACGCCACCGAAGGCTGCGCAACTGCCGACAGCCACCGTGTGTTGCGCGACCCGCGCCAGGCGCTCGATCATGCTCATCATGGAAATGCTGCCCGCCCTGCGATGAAAACCGCCGCTGCCGAACGGGCCTTTCAGGACGGAACCTTCGAGACACAGAATATCCAGCCGCGTCGCTCCATTGGCACAGTCTTCGAAGATGGCGGTCACCTCGTCCGCGCTTTGCTCGGACAACGATGGGTGCCACAACAGATTGATGCCCAGCGATTTCAGGGTGTCGAACAGATTGCGGCAATCGGCATTCAACAACGAAAGGGTGCAACCGCCGCAGCCGCCGGATTGCAGCCAGAGAAGATTGAGCGGTTGATTGTTCATTACATCCTTCAAAACAAAACCTCATTTTCCGCAGAGAACATGCCATATCCGTAGGTTGGGTGGAGCGTGGCGATACCCAACATGCTCACCGAAATAATTGATGGGTATCGCTGCGCTCCACCCATCCTACGTTCTGGCTCACTCACCCTTCTTCTCCATCCCGTAGCGCGCCAGCTTGCTGCGCAGCCCCACGCGCGACAAACCGAGCTCGGTGGCGGCGCGCGTCTTGTTCCAGCGGTGGCGGATCAGGCACTCGCGCAGCACGCGCGCTTCCAGCGCCTCCATGCGATCCTTGAGGCTGCCGTCCAGCCCGGCCAGTATGCTCATGTCCTGCGACTGCTCTTCCGGCGCGGCGCGCAACACCTTGGGCGAAAACAAGTGCGCGCCGATGTAGTCGCCGTCGCACAGCAGGATGGCGCGCAGAATCTCGTTCTGCATCTCGCGCACGTTGCCCGGCCACTGGTAATGGCACAGGCATTCCAGCGCCTCGGGCGTGAAGCCCTGTATCTCCTTGCCCATGGCCGGCGCGGCCTCGCGCAACAGCGAGAGCGCAATCAGCGGCGTATCCATCTTGCGCTCGCGCAAAGCCGGCATCGGCAGCAGGAACTGGGTCAGCCGGTAATACAGGTCTTCGCGGAAGCGTCCCTTGCGCACCTCTTCTTCCAGGTCGCGGTTGGTCGCCGACAGCACGCGCACGTCGATCTTGCGCGAACGCGAACTGCCGACCGGGCGGATTTCGCCTTCCTGCAGCACGCGCAGCAGCTTGACCTGGAACGAGGGCGAGGTGTCGCCGATCTCGTCGAGGAAGATAGTGCCACCGTCGGCCTGCTCGAACAGGCCGATACGATCCTCGTAGGCGCCGGTAAAACTGCCGCGCTTGTGGCCGAACAATTCAGACTCCAGCAGCTGGTCCGACATCGCGCCGCAGTTCTCGATAACGAAGGCGCGCGTGGCGCGCGGACTGGAATAGTGAATGGCGCGGCCCAGCAATTCCTTGCCGGAGCCGGATTCGCCCGAAATATGCACGGCGATGTCGCAATTCGCGACGCGCGATGCCAGTTCGATCACGTCGTTCAGGGGGCTGGAAGCCGAGCGCACAATGCGCGAAAACTCGTAGTGGTTGCGCAACTTCTCGTGCTTCGCTTCCACACGGCGCTGCAGCACCGGCTGCGTCGTGCGCAGCTCCAAGTTCATGTTGTCGCTCTGCTGCTGCAGGTCGTACAACTGCGCCGCCGCGCGCACGTTCAGCAGCAGCGACTCCGGATGCCAGGGCTTGAGGATGTACTGGTAGATGCCCGCGTCGTTGATGCCCGCGATGATGTCCTCGACATCGGTGTAGCCGGAAATGATCATGCGCACCGCATCCGGCCAGCGCTCGCGCACTTCCTTCAGGAAATCGATGCCGGTCACGCCCGGCATGCGGTGGTCGCACAGCACGACCTGCACCTGCTCGCGCTCCATCACCGCGCGACCTTCTTCGGCGCTCGATACGGTCAGTACATTGAATTCTTCATCCAGTGTGCGGCGTATCGACTCCTGAGAACGCACTTCGTCGTCTATCACCAGCACTGTGGGCAGCATCGCGTTCATCAGCAAATCCTCGGTAATTGTTCACCCGCCAACCAGTCCACCACACGCCGACCGCCCAGCTTGGTCGTCATCTGCACAAAACCATGCGCATCTCCCAGCACTTCGCCGATGATGGACGCTTCGCTCGCCAGCGGATGCGCGCGCATCACTTCCAGCAGTCGATCTGCATCTTCAGGCGCGCAGATCGCGATCAGTTTTCCCTCGTTCGCCACATAAAGCGGATCGAGCCCCAGGAATTCGCACGCTGCCTCGACCGGCTGGTTCACCCTGATCGCGGATTCCTGCAGCATCATGCCCACGCCGGATTGTTTCGCGATCTCGTTCAGCGTGGTCGCCAGTCCGCCGCGCGTCGGATCGCGCAGCACGCGCAACTTCACGCCGCTGTCCAGCATGGTCGCGATAAGACCGTGCAATGCCGCCGTGTCGGACACGATGGGCGCGGAAAAAGTCAGTCCTTCGCGTTGCGACAGAATGGCCATGCCGTGATCGCCTATGGTGCCGGACAGCAGTATCTTGTCGCCCGGTTGCGCCAGATCGCCCGACAGGTTGATTCCGTCGCGCACCACGCCCACGCCGGTCGTCGTGATGAACACCCCGTCACCCTTGCCCTGCTCCACCACTTTGGTGTCGCCGGTGACGACGGGCACACCCGCCTCGCGCGAGGCCTGCGCCATCGACTCGACAATGCGCTTCAGATCCGCCAGCGGAAAGCCTTCTTCCAGAATAAAGCCCGCCGAAAGGTACAAAGGCTTCGCGCCCATCACCGCCACATCGTTGATGGTGCCGTGCACCGACAGGCAACCGATATCACCGCCCGCGAAAAACAATGGCGACACCACGTGGCTGTCCGTGGCCATCACCAGACGTCCCGCTGCAGCAGGCAGCAATGCGCCGTCGTTGCCCTGCGCCAGATATTCGTTGTTGAAGGCGGCTGCGAACAGCTCGGTGATGAGCTGCGCCATCGCGCGCCCGCCGGAACCGTGCGACATATCGACGCGGCCGTTTTTTATGTCGAGCGGACGTGAATAATTGGGTTTGACTGTACTCATTGGGCTGTTTCTCTAAAACGTCCATAACTATAGTGCGCCGCACACGCCCCCTCCGACGACACCATGCACGACCCCACCGGATTCTCCGGTGTGCACACCGAGCCCAAGAACTTGCATTCCAGCGGACGCTTCTGGCCTCTCAGAATCGCGGCGCATTCGCAGGCTTTGTTGTCCGGCACCTCCACGTAATCGACTTTGAACTTCAGCTCGGCATCGAACGCGGCATATTTTGGGCGCAGCTTCAACGCGCTGTTCGGCACGCTCCCCAGACCGCGCCACTCGAACATGTCGCGCAGTTCGAACACTTCCGCCACCAGTTCCTGCGCTTTCAGATTGCCCTCGCGCGTCACGGCGCGGGTGAATTCGTTCTCGACGGCGGCACGTCCATCGTTGATCTGGCGCACCAGCATGAGGATTGCCTGCATCACATCCAGCGGCTCAAACCCGGCGATGACCACCGGCTTGCCGTAATCGTCGGCGAAAGGCTCATAGGGTTTGCTGCCGATGACGGTGGATACATGCGCGGGGCCGACGAAACCGTCCAATGCCACCCCACCCTCAACGGCGAGAATGGCGTGCATCGCGGCGGGGGTGAGCACGTGGTCGCACAGGATGCTGAAATTCTTCAGGCCGGTGGCTTCGGCTTGTTTGATCGCCACGGCGGTGGGCGGCGTGGTGGTCTCGAAACCGATGGCAAGAAACACCACTTCGCGTCCCGGATTTTCGCGCGCAATCTTCAGTGCATCCTGGGTCGAGTAGATCATGCGCACATCTGCACCGTTGGCCTTGGCACGCATCAGCGAGAGATTGTCGGAAGCTGGCACGCGCACGGTGTCGGCGTAGGTGCACAGGATCACGCCGTGTTCGCGCGCCAGGTGAATGGCCTGATCGACGCGACCGATAGGCAGCACGCACACCGGGCAGCCCGGGCCGTGGATCATGCGCACATTGGGCGGCAGCAGGTCGGCAATGCCGTAGCGCGATATGGCATGCGTGTGGCCGCCGCAGAATTCCATCAAACGGTAGTTGCGTTTCGGGTCGGCCTCGTTTGCGATGTTGGCGGAGATGTTCTTCGCGAGTTCGCCGTCGCGGAATTCGTCGACGTATTTCATTTGGCGTCCAGTTCAGCGCGCAACTCGTCGATCTGCCCCATCTCCGCAAACATCTCCAGCGTGCGCTCGGCCTCTTCCTGGTCGAGTTTTTGCAAAGCGTAGCCGACATGCACGATGACGTATTCGCCGACGGCGGCATCATCCACCAGCGCCAGTGATATTTCCTTGCGCACTCCGCCGAGATTGACGATAGCGTTGCCCGGAGTGGTCAGCTCTTCGATGCGGGCGGGTATGGCGAGACACATGATTACACTCCTTGGTTGAGGTATTGCAACGCGATACTGGCCTGACCAAGCGAGATTGCACCGTCGTTGGGCGGCAGTTGCTGGGCGGCCAGCACTGTCATGCCCTGCGTCATCAACTTGTCGGTCAATGCCTGCGTCAGAATATTGTTGAGGAAACAGCCGCCGCCGAGCGCAACATGCTTGATACCGGTGCGTGCGGCGGCGCGCAACACCCAGGCGCACAGGCCTTCTGCCAGCGTGGCATGGAACAGCGCCGCGCCGTAAGGCGCATCTTTGCAATCGGCGAGTTTCGCCAGCAAGGGCCGAAAATCCAGATCATTCTGCGCAGTGTGGATGTACCCCAAAGGCAGCGGTGCGACTTTGCCGTGACGCTCGGCAAGGCCTTCCAGCAGCATCGCCGCCTGGCCTTCGTAACCCTGTATCTCTTTCACGGCCAGCAAGCCCGCCGCCGCATCGAACCAGCGGCCCATGCTGCTCGTCTCGACGCAGTTCAGTTTCCGCTGCAGCATGTCGGTCACCATCGCGGCACCTGCCTGATCCGGAAAACGACGCGCGATTTCGTCGGCACGATTCATGTCGAACAAAGCCGCAGCCGCCATGCGCCAGGGTTCGCGCGCCGCACGGTCGCCGCCGGGCATGGTCAGTTGGGCGAGATGCCCGAGACGTTCGCTTTGCGTGCCCGCCACCTGCAGCAACTCGCCGCCCCACGCGCTGCGGTCCATACCCAGCCCCACGCCGTCCAACGCCAGCCCGAGCACCGGATCGGTGATGCGATGCTCGGCGCAAATGGCGGCGATGTGCGCGTGGTGATGCTGCACGGCGAAAAGCGGCAAGTCGCGTTGCACGGCGTAGGATTGTGCGAACTGCGTGCTGTAGAAATCGGGATGCAGGTCGTGCGCCACGGCTTGCGGCTGCACGTCGAGTATGTCGCTCAGGTAATCGACGGTCTCATCCAGCATCTGGCGCGTGCCCGCGTGATCGAGGTCGCCGATATGCTGCGACACGAAGGCCTCGTTACCGCGCGTGAGGCATACGGTATTTTTCAGCCATGCGCCGCAGGCCAGAACAGACGGGCCGGAAAACGGCAGCACGATGCGGCGCGGCGTGTAGCCGCGCGCGCGGCGCACGAAGGTCGGCGCCTTGCCCTGCCACTTCATCACGCTGTCGTCGCAGCGATGCAGGATGTCGCGGTCATGCGTGAGGAAGGCATCGGCCAGACCGGAAAGCGACTCGCGCGCTTCGGCATCGTCTTTCACCAGCGGCTCGCCGCCGGGATTGGCGCTGGTCATCACCAGAGCGAGCGGCGTGGTTTTGCGCAACCAGTCCGTACCCGGCGGCCTGCCGAGCAGTTCGTGAAACAGCAAATAGTGCAGCGGCGTGTAGGGCAGCATCAGGCCGATGCTGGACAGGCCGGGTGCTACGCCCTGCAATTCGATCTCGCAGGCTGAGGACTGGCGCAGCAGCACGATGGGGCGTTCGCCCGTTTCCAGCAGCGCGCCGTCCTGTTCACGGAATTGCGCGTAGTGCCGCGCGGAAAGCGTGTTCAGCACCATCACCGCGAACGGTTTTTCCTCGCGTTGTTTGCCGTCGCGCAATCTGGCAACGGTCACCGCGTTGCGCGCATCGCACACCAGATGAAAGCCGCCTATGCCTTTCACGGCGACAACTTCGCCGGCCTTGATGCGCTGTGCGCTTGCCGAGACGGGATGGTCGCTGGAGACGGGTTGCCACGCGGCGTTGAACAAACTCAGGTGCGGCCCGCACTCGGGACAGGAATTCGGCTGCGCATGGAAACGGCGCGTCGTGGGCAGATCGTATTCCATCTGGCAGGCCGGACATTGCTCGAACTTCGCCATGCTGGTGTTGGCACGGTCGTAGGGCAGGCGCGCGGTCAGCGTATAGCGCGGGCCGCAATGGATGCAGTTGATGAAGGGATGGTGATAGCGGCGGTCTGCCGGATCGAACAATTCTCTCAGGCAATCCGGGCAGATCGCCATGTCGGGCGCAATACCGGTTTGCACTTTTCCTGTTTTGCTCGGCAGGATGTTGAACCCGGTCAGACCCACCGTCAGCGGCGCAAGATCGTGCGCGACTTTCTCCACACGTGCCAGCTCGGGCGGCTCGCTTTGCAGGCGCTCGATCAGGTTCATCACCTTCCGGCGCTCGCCCTCGACTGCAATCTCCACACCCTCGCTGTCGTTGCGCACCCAGCCCGCCAAACCGAGTTCATGCGCAAGCTTGTAGACGAATGGCCGGAAGCCGACGCCCTGCACTTGCCCGGTTACTCTGATTTGCGCGTGGATCATAACTGCCTTTAAAACCGATTTTTGCCACAGAGAACACAGAGATCACAGAGCAAAACAACCGCCGTTCTCTCTGTGTTCTCTGTGGCTAGTTTATTGGTTTTGAGTTTTCATGTTTATTGATGGGTATCGCTGCGCTCAACCCATCCTACCTGTTACCTTCCATCAATCGACTTTCTGTCTACCGCCTTCTTGCAGCCCGCCCTGATCCAGTCCAGCCACTCGTCCATGCCCTCGCCGCTGGTCGCCGAGATGCGGATCACCTTGATGTCGGGATTCACGCGGCGCGCATTGGCGACGGCCAGGTCGGCATCGAACGTGAGGTACGGCAGCAGGTCGCATTTATTGAGCAGCATCAGGTCGGACGCCCGGAACATGTCCGGATACTTGAGCGGTTTATCTTCGCCCTCGGTCACGGAAAGGATCGCCACTTTGTGCGCCTCGCCCAGATCGAAACTCGCCGGACACACCAAGTTGCCCACGTTCTCGATCAGCAGCAGGCTGTCGTCTTTCAGTTCAAGCTGGTGTATGGCCTTGCCGACCATGAAGGCGTCCAGATGACAGCCCTTGCCGGTATTGATCTGCAGCGCGGGAGCACCGGTGGCGCGAATACGAGCGGCATCGTTGTCGGTCTGCTGGTCGCCCTCGATCACGGCCAGCGGCAGGCTGCCGTTGAGGGCGGTGATACTTTTCACAAGCAGCGTGGTCTTGCCGGAGCCGGGGCTGGACACCAGGTTCAGCGCAAAAATGCCATGCTCGGCAAGATAGCCGCGATTGTCGTTGGCATAACCGTCGTTCTTGGAAAGGATGTCGCGCTCTATCTTCACCATGCGCGACTGGCTCATGCCGGGCGCATGCGCACCGGCCGGGCCGAGGCCGTAATGCACAGAACCATCCGCATGACTGTGCGAATGATCGTGGGCGTGGTCGTGGGAATGACTGTGTCCGTGCGCGTGGTCGTGCACATGCTCGTGCGACGAACCATCCTCATGCAGGTGATAGTGCATGTGCTTGCCCTGCACCGGTTCGTGCGAGTGGTCGTGATCATGGGCATGATCGTGGTCGTGCGCAGTGCCGTCGGCATGCACATGGAAGTGCCCGCCGTGACTGTGTGCATGTTCGTCGTGCACCACAGCCTTGCCGTCTATCGTCGTCTCACCCGCACCGCAACCGCATACGTTACACATTACCGCCTCCTATTCCACGTCGAGTTCTTTGACCCGCATCTCGTTTCCACCCGTCACCTGCACCTGATGGCTGCCGCACTTGGGGCAGGCATCGTACAACGCTGTCACATTCACCACTTCGGCACAGTGCAGGCACCAGGCCTGGCCCGGCGTTTCAATGATCTCCAGCTTCGCGTCCTGCGCGATGCTGTCGCGCGTCACCGCGTCGAAACAGAATTTCATCGCCTCGACTTCCACGCCCGCCAGTTGGCCGATCTCCAGCCACACCGTTTTGACGCGGCTGAAATCCTGCGTCTTCGCCGAATCTTCGATCAATTGCAGCACGCCCTCTGCCAGCGACATCTCATGCATCTGAATTCCTTATTTCGATCTCGTAGCCCACGCAGGGATCGAGCGACAGAACCTCGATCTGCGCGCGGTACTCCAGCAAGCCGCCGTAGTGTTCCGACAGTCCGCACAAGTCCTGCGCAAATGCCCCGGCCGGATGGAAGTTCCACTCGGTCGGCGCGATGATCGAATAGTCCGCCACCTTGTCGCCGTCCAGCAGCACGCGGTGCAACAACAGGCCGCGCGCGCTGCGCACTGCGGCGATGCCTTCGTCCGCAACCGGGCTGGTCATGCTCAATCTCGGTTCGGCCATGCCGCCCGCCATCGCGGCCACATCCAGCATCCTGGCCAGCAGACGCGTCAGCGCTTTCGAACCGCTCTGCCGCCATACGTCCTGCAACAGCGGACTGTCAGCGTAATAGCTCCACGCCCCCGTCTCGGCCGCCACGCCCTGCCACTCCGGTCGCGCCGCGAAAGCGGTAGTCCATTTTCCGGCACAGGCTTGCTGCGCTTCTGCCGCCGACCAGGCGGGCAACAGCACGGCTGCGTTGCGGTTGCACCGGCTCTGCGCCAGTTCGTCCAGCTTGGCCAGCGGCCGCGCCAGCGCGCCACCCTGTTTGCGCCACCATGCTTGCAGCGCGGCATAACTGTCCAGCGCCAGCCAGTCCGTTACCGGCATGCCCAGCGCATCGCGCTCGAATTCCTGCCGGAACGCTTCCATGCCAATCTCGCCCGCACCGATCTTGCGCAACATCGCATACCAGCCCGCGAACTGCTTGTCCTCCTGCGGCAAACCCAGCAGGTCCGGCCAATCCAGCATCACGCGCCACAGATGTTCCTGCAGCGCCTCGCACACAATGCTTTGCTCCATGCTCGCAACGGCGGGACTTTGCTCGCGCATCGCCGCCAGCATGGCAGCGCTGGCAGCCGCGCCCTGCGCCCGCCCACACACGCTGAACAGCAGCGGCACGATCTGCAATACCTGAGTGGGGGTCTTGTCTTTTAATATCTGCGCCGCCATAGGCCGCGTCGAACGGATATCCGTTGCCGGGACGGATTCCCCGTCCCAGACCACACCCAGCGTCAGCTTGCCTACATCGACCAAACTCTACATCCCCAGAAATGCGCCGCGAATAAAATCGCGCCGCAACAGCGGTTGTTTCAGCACCGGCTCGCCGTTCAGGCGCGCCGCTTCCATCTGCACTTTGCGTTCCGCATCGCGCTTCAGGTCTGAATTATCCTCCACAAACAGCGCTTCCATCACTTGTTTGGCTATACCCACGGCATCCTCATGGCTCGCCACCTCGACCACCGGCGAAATCAGCGAACAGATCTGGCAGGTGCCCAGCGCTGTTTCATTCAAACCCATGAACTCGTAGCTGCCCGAAGGGAATTCCCATTTCATCTTCTCGTCCGGCCCCAGCACCTTGAGCGGACCTTTTTCGCCCGGCATCAATACCAGGCTGATGGTCCACGGCGTGACCAGCACGCCCACCCAATGCGCCTGCCACTCGCGAAAGCCAACCGCCTGCACGCGCAGTGCCTCGTTGCAGATGGGCAGACCCGCCATGCGCGTGTTGGCGATGTTGGTGAATACGGTTTCCAGCTTTTGTTCGACTTCTTTCATGCGTTTTCCACCATAAACTTGTGCTTCTGCGCATCGCAATTCGGGCAGGTCCAGTGCTCGGGCAGCTGCGAGAACGGCGTGCCGGGAGCGATCTGCCATACCGGATCGCCCAATGCGGGATCGTACACCTCCCAGCAGATACCGCACTCCATCCGCACATTGTCGTCGGATAGCTTGTTGTTGTCCCCCAAAAATGACCCTTCGAACATACCCATTTCAGGCACCCCGGTTTTCCGGCTCCTGCATGACCAGCAGCCATTCGCCCAGCCGCTCAATGCTGTCCTCGTAATCTTCAATCGACGCCTGCGCCACTTCCGGCACCTCGCAGACTTCGACGGTATTCAGGATCAGCGTATCCATGCTGTTGAAATACTGCACCCACCACACGTTTGGCAGCCGTGTGCTGGTGATGCGGCAGTTGCCGTAGCCGCGCGACAATATCGTCACCGCGCCCGCGCCCAGCGTCTGAGTCAGGCATTCCATATCTTCCGGCGACATCGGCAGCAGGGTCAGGTTGACCACATGCGCGCCGTCGCCCGCTTTGAACGCTTTGGCCTTGCCCACAACTTCCGTCAGCACCGACAGCGCATTCATGATGCCCGGCGTTTTTTCCGGTATCGGGCAATCCAGCGACACATCCGCCTGCGCCCATTGCGTCACCATCGGCGGGATCGCACAGGCCATGATGGCATCGCGCGCCAGACGACCGTCTGCGGCGAATTCGTGCAGGCGCCACACGCCGGCGAACACCGTTTCCTGGATGCGGTAAGCGCTGGAACCGCGCACCGAAATACTCACCTCGCCCTCGCCCATGGTCTGGTTCAACAGACGCACGACTTCCGTATCCATGTCCTGCAACTCGATGACCGGGATGGCCGGCGAACCGAGCGGCGTAACTTCCATTTTGTCGCGCAACTGCCCGACCATCATGCACGCCGCCGCCATCAGCGCCGGATCGGCTTCGTCGTGCAGCACCGGCAGGGAAAAAGTCATCATGGAATTGGGCAGCGGCATGTACAGCAGGTTTTCGTCTTCGGGTTGCGAGCCGGGGCCGGATGCGACGACTGGGATGGGGAAGTCTTTCATGTTGGGTTGCTCCTTGGTATCGGGTGCGCCGACATCTCGTCGGCACTTCTCTTAAATTGCTGCCGACGAGACGTCGGCGCTCCCACAAAACCTGCTCTTAATGACAAGCCGACGCTTCACCTGTCGACATTACCGGAATCCCCACCGAAGGCGCACGCCCTATCGGCTTGTCTAGCATCGCTGCGATCTCGCGCGTGTATTCGTCCCAGTTGCGCATGCCGTCGATCACACCGACATAGCCGCCGTCGCGCACGAACACCAGCGATGGCCAGCGCGTGATGCCGTAGCGCGCTTTTTCCTGGCGCGCCAGTTCGGGCGTGATGATCGCGGCGCGCAGGCGGTCGCCGGTCAGCTTGAGCACTTCGGGCAGGATCACCGCCACGTCCCAGGTTTCGGGTTGCTGGTCCGGCTCCTGCGTGAACAGCACCATGCCGTCGCCGCCCGCCATCACAAAGGATTCCAGACCTTCCTCGTCCAGCAAGGTGATCTTGCTTTGCGCGCGCAGGCGCTCCAGCAGACGGTTGAAACTCTCTTTCATTTCTGCCGCACGAATCGCGGAGAATTCGACTACTTCACTCATACCCTGTCCTTTCTCAAAAATTCCGGCAACGTCGGCTCGCGGTTCACCAGATCGGCAAAGAACAGATCCAGGTTGACCTCTCCGCCGTCCGACACGGCCTGCAGCCCGTCCAGTGCGGCATTCACCAGCGCCGCGCGTTGCGCATCAATCACTTCGCGCCCCGCATCCAGAAAAGTCAGCAGCCACTGCCCGGCTTCAACCTTTTCCAGCAGCATGGTGTTGATCACCTGCCGGCCGTTGCGGCCTTCGCACAGGGCGGAGTTTTCGTGCGCTTCTATTACCTGCATGGGAATTCCCAAACACATGATCAGGCCTGCCCCGACATAAAGCGCTCGTCGCCGTATCGGCAGGCCAGCTCGGCAGAAGGCCGACCCGCTTCGTATTCATCCATCTGCAGCACATGCTGATGCTTGTCCACGTCATGGAAATCGCGCTTGCTATAAGTGAAGCCCCACTGCCGTAGCTGCAGCAGCGCCACTTCCAGCGCGCGCGGAATTTGCTGCTTGACGATGTCGCGCAGGCTGCCGCCAAAGTCATCCAGTTGCTCCGGCTGCACGCCGATCAGCATCATGGATTCGGGCAACTTGCCGCCCAGCGAGGCGCAGGCAATGACTTCCTGGAATCCGGTCTGGTGCAGACTCATTTTCTTGACGCCCATGAAACGCGGCACCTCGCCGTCTTTCGCGACGACCATCTCGCCCGGCGCTTTGCCGTAGTCCACCGCGTCGAACACGATCAGATAGCGCGCCTCTTCCAGGAAAGGCAGCAGATACAAACCCTGCGTGCCGCCGTCCAGCACGGTCACGTCGTCGCCGAATTGATAGGCGGCATTCATCGCCTCCACGCAACGCACGCCAAAGCCTTCGTCCGCCCACAGGATGTTGCCGATACCCAGTATCAGCAGCTTGGTTTTTTTCATATCAACTCCTCCCTTGTTACCACCCGTGTAACAGCAGGACTCATGCCAGCCGTTAAAAAGCATGATTGTTGTTAATAATTAATAAGTTAATCAAAACAGCATAATTCAGACTGTTTGAGTGTGGACATTGACTGACCGGTTGGCGGCAACTTTGCCACTTGCTTAACCTTACGGAAGCATTTGTAGGGTGCGCTTGCGCACCAGATTCATGGTGCGCAAGCGCACCCTACACGCACGGCTTTACCTGCTTGTAGTACAACTGCCGTGCCTGATGCAGGTCCCAGGCGAACTGCAACTCCAGCCAGAACGCCACATCCGTGCCGAAATGCAGGGCCAGTCGGACTGCTGTGTCGGGGGTGATAACGCGCTTTCCACACACCAGTTCGTTCACGCGGCGGCGGGAGATGCCGAGCGCGGCGGCCAAAGCCTCTTGCGAGATCTTGCCGGGATGCAGATAGCGGGTATCGAGAAAATGGCCGGGATGCACCGGCGCGCGCGGCGCGGCCCAAAAGAAACGCGGGCGTTTGCCCGCGTTTGCTCTCAACTCTTGCGACATGGCGTGTTAACGATAAGGGAAGGATGCCGCAAGCGAAGACTTGATCTTCTACTCACGGAACGTCCGCTTCCCGTCAATCATCGCGCTGATCATGGTTTGCCGCGACATGATGTCTTCGCGGATTGCCGTGTACACGTGAATGATCACGAAACAGACGACGCCCCATGCCACCAGATGGTGCCAGGTATGCACGTCCTGGCTTTGCCCGAACAGCGGAATCACCCAACTGGTGAACATCCAGTGCGACCAGTGTCCTTCCTGCGCGCCTTCGCCGTACAGCGCGAAGCCGGTAACAATCAGGAAGGTGCCGCTCAGCGTGATGGCGAAGTACATGAACAAATGCCCCAGCGGGTTATGGCCCACATATTTCTTCGGATACTTTTCGAGGAACATGTACCAGCGTATTTCCTGCAGCAAACCCGCCCACCAGCTCTTGTCCCGCACCGGCAACACGAACAACTGCTTGGCGTGATGGTTGCCCACGAATGCCCAGTACAGGCGCAACAGCATACCGATGGCAAACACATAACCCGCCGCAAAATGCGTGAAGCGGATATATCCCATCAGGAAGTTGTCGCTGGCCTCGCCCGACACGCTGGGCAGGGGGCTGGCGATGAACCAGCCGGTGATCGCCAGCACCACGATGCTGAGTGCGTTGATCCAGTGCCAGGCGCGCACCGGGGCTTCGTAGACATACACCGTATTGCCCGCCGCGGTGATTGCCGACTCGTCGACTTCAGTTTTTACCGACATGACAGTCTCCTTTCGAGCGCGTTAGCGAACCGTGACCTTGCTCAGTTCCTGCCCATCCGGCGACATCACATGCGTGGAGCATGCCAGGCAGGGGTCGAAGCTGTGCAGCGTGCGCAGGATCTCCAGCGGTTGGTCGGCACGGGCCACCGGCGTGTTCATCAGCGAAGCCTCGAACGCGCCGATCTGTCCCTTGGCATCGCGCGGGCTGCCGTTCCAGGTGGTGGGCACCACGCACTGGTAGTTGTCGATCCGGGTGTCCTTGATCTTGATCCAGTGACCCAGCGCACCGCGCGGCGCTTCGGTGAAGCCCACGCCCTTGGCTTCCTTGGGCCATGTGGACGGCTCCCATTTCTCGACGTTGGCAGTGGAGGTGTCGCCCGCCTTGAGGTTCGCCATCAGCTTGTCGAACTGTTGCAGTTGCAGGTCGGCGCAGTACAGCGTCTCGATACCGCGTGCAGCCGTGCGGCCCAGTGTCGAGAACAGCGCGGTCACCGGCAAGTCGAGCTTGTGCAGCACGCTGTCGATGGTGTCCTTGATGAACGGATACTGCTTGGGCTGCACATAGCCCAGCACCATGCGCGAGAGGCAGCCGACTTCCATCGCGTTGCCCTTCCAGCGCGGCGCTTTGATCCAGGAGTATTTGCCGCTCTCGTCGAGCGCCTCGATCTTGGTGCGCGTGCCCTTGAAGTTGGGGCCTTCGGGGTGGTAGTTGGGCTCGGTGACGCCGTCCCACGGGTGCAGGCCTTTGCTCTCGTCCGGATATTTGTACCAGGAGTGATTGACGAATTCCTGTATCTCTTCCGGATCGCGCAGGTCGATCTCATGCACCTTGGACAGGTCGCCGTTGATGATCGCTCCGCGCGGCAACAGCAGGTTGGGCGTGGTGTAATCGTTGGCGCGCTGCGGGATATCGCCGTAGGACAGGATATTCTTCGACGACAATCCTCCGCCATAGCCCCAGCCCTTGTAGAACGAAGCGATGGCGAGCAGATCGGGGATGTACACCTTCTCGACGAACTCCTTGCTGCGGTCGATGATGCTCTTGACCAGATTCAGGCGCTCCATGTTTATCGCGCCGACGGCACCGGTGTCGTTGACGTTGATCG